>SKGJ01000290.1 GCA_007117525.1 Alkalimonas sp. | reverse complement strand
CACCTACATTAATTACGCTCAGGCTTTTATTGATTTTGCCCGTGAGCAGGGGGTGTTATCGCGTCCTGACTCCAGTTTACACAGCACCAAAGCCATTAAGCTTCCATAAAAACCGTGCGCATCATCGGTCATTGAACTGGCTGATGATGCGGCTAAATCGAAAGAAAACCCTCTAATTTTGCACTATTTGTCTATTTTTCCGTAGGCTAGACTGATGCTGTCTTTTAAATTACGGAGTATTTCGATGAAAGCTGCATTAGTTTCAGTTATCCTGCTAGGCTCTGCAATGAGCTTTTCACCTCGAGTCGCTCAGGCTGCTGACTATCATATCGATACGGAAGGTGCTCATGCCTTTATTCAGTTTAGAGTGAATCATCTTGGTTTTAGCTGGCTTTACGGCCGCTTTAATCAGTTCACTGGCAGCTTTCATTACGATGCTGCGGATTTATCCACTGCCCATATCGGCTTGACCATTGATACCAGCAGCATTGACAGCAACCATCAGGAGCGTGATCAGCATCTACGCAGTGCGGATTTTTTGAATGTAGCAGCCCATCCAGAAGCGCATTTTCGCAGCACACAAATTAAAGCAACCGACGATGGACGCCTTGCCGTGCATGGTGAGCTGACATTAAATGGCATCACCAGGGCGCTGGTGATTGATGCTGAAAAAATGGGCGAGGGTACAGATCCCTGGGGCGGCCATCGGGCCGGTTTTTCCGGGACCACTAAATTTGCATTGCGGGACTTTGGGATTAATTACGACCTTGGTCCTGCGGCGACTCATGTGTATCTGGACCTAACGGTTGAAGGGATCCGTCAGTAAACAGCTATTATCCCGGCAGCTCGATGGCAATATCTCCCATCGGAACGCTGCAACAGGGCAAGAACTCCCCTGGCCGGACAAAGGCCAGGGGCTCTTGCAGATAACGCACTTGGCCGGAACGTAGGTGGCAGCGACAGGCGCCGCAATAGCCTTCCCGACATTGATAGTGCACGCTGAACCTGGCCTGCTCCAGCGCAATCAGCAGATTGGGCTGGTTGCTAAACTCCAGGCTTTGTTCAGCGTTTACCTGCACTTTAGCCATGCGGCATTAAATCACAGATCAAAATCACCGAAGTCACTGCTGTCGACCTGGTTGTCAATCTGTCCCACCAGATAAGAGCTGATTTCAGCTTCCTGCGGCGCAACCTGCACGTTGTCCGATACCAACCAGGCGTTGATCCAAGGAATGGGGTTTTGATTGGTCGGGTAAATGGGTTTCAATCCAATCGCATGCATCCGAATGTTGGTGATGTACTCAACGTACTGACACAGGATGTCTTTGTTCAGCCCTATCATCGAGCCATCTTTGAACAAATAGGCGGCCCAGGCTTTTTCCTGCTCGGCGGCTTTATGGAAAATAGCGATGGCGTCTTGTTCGCACTCTTTGGCAATCTCACCCATTTCCGCATCGTCTTCACCGGCGGCAATGATATTCAGCATGTGCTGGGTACCTGTCAGGTGCAAGGCTTCATCGCGGGCGATCAGCTTGATGATTTTGGCATTGCCTTCCATCAGCTCACGCTCGGCAAAAGCAAAGCTGCAGGCGAAGCTGACGTAGAAACGGATGGCTTCCAGCACATTGACCGACATCAGGCAGAGGTAAAGCTTCTTCTTTAAATCACGCAGACTGACAGCTTTGCTCTGACCATTGACAGTATGGCTGCCAGAGCCACACAGGTTGTACAAATTAAAGGAGTCAATCAAATCATCGTAGTAACGCGTTACATCTTCAGCCCGCTCCATGATGTTTTGATTGAGCATGATGTCATCAAACACCTTGTGCGGCTCGGCGCTGATGTTGCGAACGATGTGGGTGTAGCTGCGGCTATGGATGGTTTCACTAAAGGCCCAGGTTTCAATCCAGGTTTCCAGCTCCGGCAAGGACACCAGCGGCAGCAAGGCAACATTGGGCGAGCGCCCCTGCACCGAGTCCAGCAAGGTTTGGTATTTCAGGTTGCTTAAAAAGATGTGCTTTTCGTGCTCAGGCAAATTTTGAAAATCAATGCGGTCTTTGCTGACATCCACTTCTTCCGGACGCCAGAAAAAAGACAGTTGTTTTTCAATCAACTTTTCGAAAATCGGGTATTTTTGTTGATCGTAACGGGAGACATTGACAGGGTTGCCGAAAAACATCGGCTCTTTCATTTGATCGTTAATCTCGCGATTAAAAGTGGTGTACGCCATGGCGTGGTTCTCTTCCTCAATCCATCAAAAAGGCGGGCCAATCAGGCCCGCCATGCAGCTTAAATTTTGCAGGCACCGCCAGCGCAGCCATCGTCTTCTGCTTCAGGAATGTCTTCCTGCGCATCGGCTGCACCATCACGGGTGTTGTGGTAATACAGGGTTTTGACGCCGAGCTTGTAAGCCGTCAGCAAATCTTTAAGCAAGAGTTTCATCGGCACCCGGCCGCCGTCAAAGCGATTCGGATCGTAATTGGTATTGGCCGAAATGGTCTGATCGACAAACTTCTGCATAATGCCGACCAGCGACAGGTAGCCATCGTTGCCAGGCATATCCCACAGCAGTTCGTACTGATCTTTTAAACGCTCGTACTCGGGTACGACCTGCTTTAGAATGCCATCTTTACTGGCTTTGACACTGACATGGCCGCGTGGTGGCTCAATGCCGTTGGTGGCATTGGAGATCTGCGACGACGTCTCCGATGGCATCAGAGCCGACAAAGTAGAGTTGCGCAAACCGAACGCCATCACATCCTGACGCAGACGATCCCAATCCAGTTGCAGCGGCTCGCTGCAGACGGCATCGAGTTCTTTTTTGTAGCTGTCGGTTGGCATAATGCCTTGGGCGTAGGTGGTCTCGTTAAACTTAGGGCAAGGACCGAATTCTTTGGCCAGTTGCATGGAGGCTTTCAGCAAGTAGTACTGAATGGCTTCAAAGGTGCGGTGCGTCAAACCGTTGGCCGAACCATCCGAATACTTCACGCCATTTTTAGCCAGGTAGTAGGCGTAGTTGATCACGCCAACGCCCAAGGTGCGACGCCCCATGGTGGCATTGCGAGCCGCCGGGATAGGGTAGTCCTGGTAATCCAGCAGGCTGTCCAGTGCACGGACGATCAAATCCGACAGCTCTTCAAGCTCGTCCAGGTTGTCCAGGGCACCCAGGTTGAAAGCCGACAAGGTACAAAGCGCAATCTCACCTTCTTCATCATTGACATCGCGCAGCGGCTTGGTGGGCAGTGCAATCTCAAGGCAGAGGTTGCTTTGACGCACCGGGGCCACTTTCGGATCAAAGGGGCTATGAGTGTTGCAGTGATCAACATTCTGCAGGTAAATACGGCCGGTACTGGCGCGCTCCTGCATAAAGAGGGTAAACAGTTCGACCGCTTTGATGCGCTTTTTACGAATGCTGTCATCGGCTTCGTACTGCACATACAGCTGTTCAAACTTCTCCTGATCTTCAAAAAACGCATCGTACAGTCCCGGCACATCCGATGGGCTGAACAGGGTAATGAAGCCGTCTTTGATCAGACGCTGGTACATCAGGCGGTTGAACTGCACGCCGTAGTCCAGATGACGCACGCGGTTTTCTTCGACACCGCGGTTGTTTTTCAGCACCAGCAAGGATTCAACTTCCAAATGCCAGAGTGGGTAGAACAAGGTCGCAGCACCACCGCGCACGCCGCCTTGCGAGCAGCTTTTCACCGCGGTTTGAAAGTGTTTGTAAAACGGAATGCAGCCGGTATGGAAAGCTTCGCCATGGCGAATAGGGCTGCCGAGTGCACGAATACGGCCGGCATTGATGCCGATGCCGGCTCGCTGACTGACGTATTTCACAATAGCACTGGCCGTAGCATTGATAGAGTCCAGGCTGTCACCACACTCAATCAGTACGCAAGAACTGAATTGGCGGGTTGGGGTGCGAACACCGGCCATAATCGGGGTAGGCAACGACAGTTTAAACAACGAAATGGCATCGTAAAAACGGCGGACATAGCCCAGCCGGGTGTCTTTCGGGTAATTGGCAAACAAACAAGCAGCGACCAGCATGTACAGAAACTGAGCACTTTCAAAGATCTGGCCTGTGACCCGGTTTTGCACCAGGTATTTGCCTTCCAGCTGTTTGACCGCTGCATAGCTGAAATTTAAATCGCGGTTGTGGTCAATAAAGCTGTCCAGTTGTTCAATTTCGGCTTTGCTGTAGTCCTGCAACAGGTGTTGGTCGTAACGGCTGCTTTCAACCATCCGCACAATGTGATCATACAAGGCTGGCGGCTCAAAGCGGCCATAGGCTTTTTTACGCAAGTGAAACACGGCCAGACGGGCAGCAAGGTACTGGTAATCCGGTGTGCTTTTGGAAATTAGATCGGCCGCGGCCTTGATGATGGTTTCGTGGATATCCTCGGTTTTGATGCCATCGTAAAACTGGATGTGCGATTTGAGCTCCACTTGTGAAACCGACACGCTTTGCAAACCTTCAGCGGCCCAGGTGATGACCCGATGAATTTTATCCAGATCCAATGGCTCCCGACTGCCATCCCGCTTCGTCACATACAATGTTGTCATGCTGAAATACCCACTTTTTGCGTCCGTTTAAAGGTGCTGCCGCTTTCATTGCTCCCGTACAGGGATATCGCGCCCGGTTATAATTTCACCCACTACTGCTGCTTCAATACACAATATATAGGGGTGGCGGCTAACTGGATCACAAGATAGTGTGGATTTGCCGGTTTTGCAAGTCAGAAAAAACCATAGTTTTGGTACGGGGTTT
>SKGJ01000270.1 GCA_007117525.1 Alkalimonas sp. | reverse complement strand
GGTAGCGGCGCTGATCGCTTTGGCGCTGGTAGCTGGAGGTGGTGCTGCCACTATCGCCCTGCACTAAAATATGCTCAGAGCGCTCGCGCACAGTCCCATCAAAGCGCTCCATAATTTGAATGTCGGTAATGACGCTGTAATAAACATCTTCAATCAGGGCATCAAATACCGTGCCTGCTACCGCTCCGGCAATGGCTGCACCGGTGGCGGCACTGCCGGAAGATCCACCGGTGGCTCTGTGCACGGTATGGCCAAGCACCGCACCGCCAGCCGCACCATAACCCGCATTCATCGCACTGTTCGCAGCGCGGGCATTGGTACGGCCCACTTGCAGCACATTGGCTTGCAACCAGTAGGTGGCTTGCGATGGACTATCGATCACCCGGTAGCCCCGCTGCTGCAAGGACTGAATCACCATCGGGCGGATATCAAACTCGGGTTTATCCGAGGTATTGCGGATATCGACAAAAATAGTGCGCTGCTCGGGCTCCACCGGATCCAGAAAGATGGTGGAGCTCATCTGGGTTTGCACATCCAGATTGCGTTTGGCGACTGAGGTATGAATGGCACCACAGCCACTCAGCGTTAAGGTGATGATGATGGCGGCAAGCCAAAAGCCATGTTTCATTTTCGTATCCTGTGGTAACCTGAGCTCAACACAACTAAGCTTAGTCTGCTAAGCTTAATGGGAGCTTAATTTTAGTCAAAACTGCAGCTCATCGATAGGAGTTCTGAATGCGTACACAGTATTGGTTGTTTGCTCTGCCTTTGATTGCGTTGCTGGGGGCTTGTCAACAGGGGCAGGCACGCAGTGAACGCGTGGCCCCAGAGCCGTTGATAGAGCCGATTGATCCTGTTACCAATCCAATTGCTGCGGTCAGAGAGCGGGAGCGACAGATGCGTGAACACCCAGATCTTCGAGCCATGCGTGCAGATATCCTGGCCATGATAGGCAAAGCTGAGGCCGACGATGTGAAGCAATGCCGGGTTATTGGCTTTGGACACAAACCCTGCGGTGGACCGGCAGAATACATTGCTTATTCGACCAAAGGCGTCAATGAAACCGTGTTGCAGCAAAAAATTGCCAGTTACAACCGGGCAGCAGAGGCGGAAAATATCCGGCTGGGTCGGATGTCGGATTGTGCCATCGTGCCAGAGCCTGCAGTCAGCCTGATCGATGGCCAGTGCCGCATCACCGTTGCGCACAAGCAAGAAGCGATGTAACAAGCTTTGATGGCACTGAGTGCAGGTCCGCTTTATACTGTCGCCTTTTACCGGACGGGTTTGAATGCTGTTACTGCCTGAAACCACCCTCAATCAGGATGTCACCGCCTATTTGCAACAGTTGGCCGGACGCTACGGTATTCCTTTGCAATCTAGGGCAACTGGCTGGCACCTTTTTTGGCAGGATGATGCGCTGGGGTTGCGCCATACTGAGCTGCCGAAGCAAAGTCCGATTCAGGTCAATTTTTCCAGTGGCAGCGCCAGCTACCGTCGTCAACATGGCGGCGGCATGGGCGAGGCCATCGCCAAAGCCGTCGGGCTGAATAAAAACCGCGCACTGACAGTGCTGGATGCCACTGCCGGGCTGGGTCGCGATGCTTTTGTGCTGGCGAGCCTGGGAGCTAAGGTAACCATGGTCGAGCGCAATCCGCTGGTGGCTGCACTCTTGGCCGATGGCCTGCGCCGGGCCAGCGAGCACCCGGAGTTATCCGCCTGGTTGCCTGAGCGAATGCAGCTGCATTTTTTGCCAGCTCAACAAGCCTTGAGCACCTTAGCTGCGGTCGATGTGGTCTATCTGGACCCGATGTTCCCGGAGCGGCAGAAGTCTGCACTGGTGAAAAAAGAAATGCGCGCTTTTCATGACGTGGTCGGCGAAGACCCGGATGCCGATGAGTTGCTACCCGCTGCACTGGCGCTGGCAACCAAGCGGGTGGTGGTAAAACGTCCCGGCTATGCGCCTGCCCTGGCAGACACAGCCCCCAGCCATCAGGTCAAAGGCAAAAACAATCGTTTTGATGTCTATGCCATAGCGGCGATTTGATCCAGCCAGCCGCACATTTTGCAGCTACACTGATTCTAACCACTTTGGTGTTACACTCACTTTAGTTCAGCAACAGGAGCCATGCGATGATTCAACCAGGCGATACCTTACCAGACGTAAGCTTTTCTCAACTAACCAGCGATGGCATGAAAAACCCCACCACAGCCGATGTGTTCAAAGGCAAAAAAGTGGTGCTCTTCGCCGTGCCGGGCGCCTTTACGCCGACCTGCTCAGAGGCGCACCTGCCAGGCTACATTGCGCTGGCCGATGAAATCAAAGCCAAAGGTGTAGACAGCATTGTCTGCACGGCGATGAACGATGCCTTTGTGATGGCGGCCTGGGCAGAGACACAAAATGCTGAAGCCATTACCTTTTTAGCCGATGGTGGCGGTGCTTTCCATCAAGCCATTGGCCTGACCATGGATACCGGTGATTTTGGTGGCGTGCGCTCACAACGCTATGCGATGGTGGTTGAGGATGGCAAAGTGACCTTGCTGAATGTCGAGCCACCCAAATCGTTCGAGGTCAGTAAAGCCGAAACCATTTTAGCTGCACTTTAATTCTGTAACGCGACAAAGGGAAGCAGGGCTGCTTCCCTTTTTTCATTTCTATGGCCAAGCTGCTATGATAGCGGCCAAATTCTTGATGGTGACCAACACATGTCGACAACTGCGCAAACTGTGAATGTTCTTTGTATCAAGTGGGGTAAAAAATATGGCCCCGATTACGTCAATAAGCTCCATGCCATGGTGCAACGTAATTTAACCTTACCTTTTCGCTTCGTTTGCCTGACCGACGATGCCGAGGGCATCGACGCCAGTATCGAGGTGAAAGACATCCCTAAAGTTGGTTTTCAGGATTTTGATGAGCGCCAGCCGTGGAGCTTTGGTCACGGTTGGCTGAAAGTCACCAGCTTTGCTGATCCTTTGTACGACTTGAGTGGCCCAACGCTTTTTATTGATCTCGACGTGGTCATTGTTGATAACATCAATTGCTTCTTCGAGCCCGAAGGTGAGTTCTTTGTGATCAAAGAATGGGACAAGTCCGATGCAACCGGCAATACCTCGGTTTACCGCTACACCATTGGTGCTCACAGCGATTTGATAGCGCTTCTGAAAAACCACAAAGAGCGCGAACTGGCCAAGGTGCGCAACGAGCAGGAATTTGTCACGCAAAACTTGGCGGCACAAGGCAAGTTGCAGTACTGGCCCGAAGGCTGGTGTGTCAGCTTTAAGCGCCACTGCCTGCCAAAAGGCATTATGAACTGGTTTAAGCCAGCCACCATTCCAGCCGGTGCAAAAATCGTCGCTTTTCATGGCAAGCCCAATCCACCGGATGCCATTGCTGGCATCAGCGGTAAGTGGTACCGCCGGGTATTGCCGGTGCAATGGGTGAAGGAGATGTGGCAATAATAGCCACCACGGCTACGCCTCTTTAAAGCTGCCGGCTGGTTATTTGGTGCTGATAAAATGCCAGCACCTCCGCCGCTTTGCTCAGGGGATCAAAGCGCTGCATCGGATAGCTGCGCTTTTGCAGATCCTGGCTTTGTTGCCGCAGAGCTTTCGCCAACTGTGCCACATCATCAATGGCGACCAGCTCTGTGTTAAATAATGGCTGCAGGTAGCTGGCTCCTTCGGAGGCTGTGGCGATGATGGGTAAGCCGGCATGCATGGCTTCCAGAAATACCAGGCCAAAGGGCTCGCTGCGGGCGGCACTGACAAAAAAATCAAAACTGGCCAGCCAGTCCTGCGGTGTGCTGCTAAAGCCTGGCATGATAACATTCGGCGCTGCCTTATTGCGCAGCCCTTGCCAGCTTTTACCATCGCCCACCAGCACCAGGTAGCTATTGGGGATCGCCGCTTGTTGAAATGCCGCCAGCAGCACATCGTGCCCTTTACTGGGCTCGACCCGCCCCAGACTGCCAATCACCAACGCATCCTCAGGGATTTGATACTCGGCCCGTAAGCGTTGACGCGCATCCGCCGCTGCTGGTTGAGACGCTGACCAGTTATCCAGCTGAACACTGTGTTGCCGCAAAGGCTCTGGAATGGCAGCAAGCTGCCACGGGGCGATGGCGATTAATGCATCCAGTTGTTCATGCTGCTGCTTTTTATAGTGAATATGCAAAGTGGCCAGACGCAAACAAAGCCCTTTTACACCATGCAGGACCCGGCAGGCCGCACTTAAATGAGCGTGCGCGACATCGGGTTTCAGTTGCTTCAAAAGCTGGCGGGCCCGGAAGATGGCCAGCCATTTATAGCCACTGACCAGATGAAGTTTGACTTTGGGTGAGACCCGGTGAGCGATGGCATTGGGTCTGGGTTCTGCCGCACGTTGATGCAAGATCAGGGTCACCTGATGCTGTTGTTCGGCTTGCAGGTTGGCCAGCTCAACGGCGTAACGCTCGCTGCCAGCAAAGCTGTGTGTCAAAATAATATGCACTATGTTCATAGGGTTTCGTCGCTAGCAGGGGCGCAGACAGTAGGAGCCCATGGTATACTATTTACCACTTCCGCTAAAGTCCGGCAGCAAAGTCGGCATAACGAAGGGTATCGCTGTTGCTAAGGCACCTGTATTCTTTTTTGCTCTATTTGCTGCTGCCGCTGGTGCTGCTGTACTTTCTCTGGCGCTCACGTAAAGACCGGGCTTACCGACAGCGCCTGAAGGAACGTTTTGCGCTGGGGTTGCAGCTACAGCAGTTGCAGAAAAACGGCTTGGTGCTGCATGCCGTTTCAGTTGGGGAAGTGATCGC
>SKGJ01000298.1 GCA_007117525.1 Alkalimonas sp. | reverse complement strand
CTGCGGTAGGAAATCTCATTCGACAGATAGCCGCCACCGCCGCCTTGCACCGCAGTTTGATCGGCCAGTTCAGCCAGGGACTCTGCAGCAAATTCGCCGCGTTCTAAGCTGGTGACGCTGCGATTGTCGTTGATGTTAAAGCGGCCTTCGGCCTGCATCATGGCGGCATAGGGCAGATTGTAGGCAACAAACTCCGGCCCTGCCAAAGGTGCACCATCCAGCAGTGGCAGTACCGGGTTGTCGGAGTTGCCGCCGGTGAGCACATTCAGGTTATCCGGTGCCTCAGCACTGCGCCGGCGGCCTGGAAAGTGCTCCAAATCAAAGTGCTCGCGGCCCATGCTGACGGTGAGCAGCAGATCGATGCTTTGCTCCTGCAGCAGTGGGCGAAGCAACTGCTCAATCATGCCCTGATCAAAATCGGCAAAACGCACTGGGATCATGGCCGTTTGCACTTCGATTTGCCGGCCATCTTGTTGAAATACCCAGCCATCCAGCATCAGCGCCGTGACGCCGGACGGGTTGGACTGGTTTAGGTTGCGGTCCAGCAAAAAAGGGTCGAAGCCCGTCAGCAAGATGCGTACATCGCTGTCTTTCGCAAAGCGCATGGTCAGTTGGCCACGGCTACTTAATTCCAAGGCTTCAAGCAGCAGCGGCAAGTGAGTACAGGCTTGTTGTTGCTGGCACCATTGGCGAAGGGTTTGCGTCATCATCAGCCGGGCCCAGTACAGCGCCCGGTCATCGTAGTTGGGATTGGTTCTGGCCTGATAAGTTGCTTGCTGCCACAGTTGCTCGCCATGCTGGCGCAAGCGGGGCGCCAGATCATGGCTGGTTTCGGTGTGTTGCAGTTCCAGCCGTAGGTTGTTGACCAAAGGCTCGAAGCGACTGAGCACCTGCGGCATCAGCTGCCAGGCGGCTTCCAGTCGCTGCTCTTCGACTGTGTCAGCTAGTGCAGCATTGGCCTGGGCTGTTAGCAGAAAACAAAAGCAAGTAAGGGCGAGCATAGTTCGCATCATGTGCTCCCGGTTAAAGCGGATAACTCACTGTAGCATGGAATCATGCTGCCGACAGCAGGGCTGCCCCCTTATCCTTTCCAACTGAGCCAGTTTCAGGCCAGGCCTCCGCGACACAGCTTAGCGGGATCCAGCAAGGCTTTCAGTTCCTTTTCCGTCAAGTCCGTTTCTTCCAGCGCCACATCCAGCACTGGCCGCTGTTGCTGATAGGCTTTTTTCGCAATGTCGGCGGCTTTCATGTAGCCAATCACCGGGTTTAAAGCGGTCACCAGAATGGGATTGCGATGCAGCGCCTGCTCAATATGGGCTTTATTGACGGTAAAGCCGGCAATGGCCTGATCGGCCAGGGCCTGGCAGCCATTGGCCAGCAGTTCAATGCTTTGCAGCAGGTTGTAAGCAATCACCGGCAGCATTACATTCAGTTCAAAATTACCAGATTGGCCTGCTACGGTGATGGTGCTGTCGTTGCCAATTACCTGAGCACAGAGCATGGCCACGGCTTCCGGTACCACCGGGTTGACCTTGCCGGGCATAATGGACGAGCCTGGTTGCAGGGCCGGTAGCTCGATTTCGGCCAAACCAGCCAAAGGACCTGAGTTCATCCAGCGCAAGTCATTGCTGATTTTCAGCAGGGAGACCGCCAGTGTTTTTAGCTGGCCTGACAGACTGACGCTGAGATCCTGGCTGCTGATGCCAAAGAAGAAATCATTGGCTGGGCTGAACGGGTAGTTAAGCTCACTGCTCAGCTGCTGACAAAAGCTGCTGGCAAAGACGGGGTGGGCATTGATGCCGGTACCGACCGCTGTGCCGCCTTGCGGCAATTGACGCAGGCTGTGCAGCAAGTGTTGTAGCTGTTCGCGGTTATGCAGCAGTTGGCTTTGCCAGCCAGAAAGCACCTGACCAAAGGTCACCGGCATGGCATCCATCAAATGAGTGCGACCGGTTTTTACCAGTTGGCCAATGCTGTCTTCCTTGCGTTGCAGGCTGCCAACCAGGTGCTGCACGGCAGGTAGCAATTGCTGCTCCAGTGCCAGTAACGCACTCAGTTGTATCGCAGTTGGGATCACATCGTTGCTGCTTTGCCCCAGATTGACATCGTCATTTGGGCTGACCGGCTCGCCCAGGCTTTGACTGGCCAGGCTGGCCAAAACCTCATTGACGTTCATATTGCTGCTGGTGCCAGAGCCGGTTTGAAATACATCAACCGGGTAGTGCGTTAAGTCGGTTTGCTGCAGCTGGGATTTGGCTGCGGCAATAATGGCTTCGGCTTTGGCCGTTGGCAGCAAGCCTAACTGCTGATTAGCGCCGGCCGCTGCTGCCTTGATCTGCAGCAAGGCCTGAATAAAACGCAGTGGCATGCTGAGGCCACTCAATTGGAAATTCTGCACCGCTCTTTGAGTTTGAGCCTGATAGAGCGCATCGGCCGGAACTTCCAGTTCGCCCATGCTGTCGCGTTCGGTACGGGTTGCTTTCAAAATGAGCTCCATTATTTGGCGGATTTACCTCAGAGTTTAGCAAAGGAGCCGCTGCATTCCTGAGGGCTTAGACCAGTGGCTGATTTTGTCGGATACTTTGAGGAACCATTTTGGTACTTGGCTATCGAAGCGGATTGGATTATTTTGTGATAGGCTAACAAAATAAAGCAGTGATAAAGGGAAGCCTTTGTCCGTTGTCTGACTGAATAAGAATGAATAAGCGCTAAACCATGCCACAACCATTGCTTACCTTAACAAACCGCCTGCCTGGGGCGCACCGGCGACTGCTCGGCACCTTATTGCTGATCAGTCTGTTGATTGTGTTTTGGCCAAGCAGCCCTAAACAGCAAAGCCCTTTGCTCAGCCTGATGCCGGTACTGGTGAGTTCCAGTCTGTCGCAGTTGGAACCACAATTGGGGTGGCAAGCGCAATGGCAGCAGCTTAACCAAACTCTCTTTCCTGAGCCTGAACCCGAGGTGGATGAGTCCATTGTTCATTACGCCATTCAGTCTGGCGATAGCCTCAGCCGTATTTTCTCCCGCCTTGGTTTTAGCCAGCAACTGATGCATCGGATTATGGCGGCCGATCAGTCGCTGCTGGCGCTGGATGTGTTGCGCCCGGGCCATAGCCTGACCTTTCAGCTGGATGACAACAAGGAGCTGCTTTCGATGGAGCTTTTTGTTCACCCCGGCAACCGGGTACTGTATCAACGCGAAGAGGATGGCGACTTTAGCTATCAAGAGCTGCTGGATGAAGGTGAATGGTACAGCCAGACCCTGGTGGGCGAAATCCATGGCAGTTTTTACTTGTCGGCACAGCGTGCAGGCTTGAACGATGCCGAGATCGCCACCGTCAGCCAATTGTTTCGCGATCGCATTAACTTTTCCCGTGACATTCAGGCCGGTGCCCGCTTTCAGGTGATCCGCAGCGACAACTACGTGGGGGAAGAAGCCACCGGTCAAAGCCGCATTGAAGGCATTCGGCTTTTTAACCGTCGTCAGCAGCTGACGGCTTTTTTGCATGAAAACGGGCAGTACTACGATGCCGAAGGCAACAGCTTGCAACGCGCCTTTATGCGTATTCCGTTGCAGCGTGAATTTCGCATCAGTTCAGCCTTTAATCCGCGCCGTTTGCACCCGGTCACCCGGCGGGTATCGCCGCACAACGGCACCGATTTCGCGACTCCGACCGGTACCCCGGTACTGGCTGCTGCCGATGGGGTGGTGATCCGGGTCGAGAATCACCCTTTTGCCGGTCGCTACATTGAAATTCAGCACCATGGCCAGTACAAAACCCGCTACCTGCATTTGGACAGGGCTCTGGTGCGCAATGGCCAACGGGTCGAGCGTGGTCAGCGTATTGCCCTGTCCGGGGCTACCGGCCGGGTTACCGGGCCGCATTTGCACTACGAGCTGCATGTCAACAACCGTCCGGTCAATCCGATGACGGCCAATATTCCGCTGGCACAACCGATCCCGGATGAAGGCCGTGAAGCCTTCTTTGAGAAAGTTGCTTTTATGATCCAGCAAATGGACGAAGAAACTCTGTTGGCGCAAAAGCGCTAACACAAGCCTTCATTTGATGGCATCGCTTCGGCCTGGTCCATGCTGGCTTATCTAACGCTGTTTTTCAGTGCCTTTACAGCTGCTACCTTACTGCCCGGCTCGTCCGAGGTGGTGCTGTTGGCGCTGCAGCAGCAAGGCTATGGGGTATTCTGGCTTTGGCTGTCGGCCACCACTGGCAACACCCTGGGTTCTTGCGTCAACTGGTACCTTGGCAAAGAACTCAACCGTTTTCAGCACAAGCGTTGGTTTCCTTTTACCCCCGAGCAAATGAACAAAGCCAGTGTCCGTTTTCAGCGTTATGGCAGTTGGGGTCTATTGCTCAGTTGGCTGCCGGTGGTGGGTGATCCTTTTACCTTGGTGGCAGGCGTGATGCGGGTTCGGTTTTCGCTGTTTCTGTTGCTGGTTGCTGTGGGCAAGGGCCTGCGCTACGCGGTGTTGCTTGGGCTTGGAGTGGCCCTATTCTAATCAATAAGAAAGCAGGCCTGAGCCTGCTTTGTGATAGTTGGTAAGGCACGCAGCCTCTAGTACTTTGCTGCCTGGCCTTCCGCCGGTAGCGCAGCGCGGATAAAGTTGCGCAAATCGTCATTGGATTTTTTCAAATCCTCGTAGCGCAGATACATCATATGGCCACTGCGGTAGCCGGCAAAGTGCAGCCGGTCGCGCATTTTGCTGCTGGGATCCAGTTGCCACATGCTGTACTTGGCATCAAAGTAGTTGGTGGCGCCATCGTAGTAACCTGCCTGAAACAACACTTGCAAATAGGGGTTTTGCGCCATCGCCTGGCG
>SKGJ01000098.1 GCA_007117525.1 Alkalimonas sp. | reverse complement strand
CTGGAGCACCAACCCATGAAGGTGGCTGCGATGGAAGGCAACTGGCAAACCGATACCGGTGTGCCTTTGCTGCTTTTTGCCATACCGGATCAGGCCGCGCAAACCAATCACTTTGCCATTGGCATTCCGAATATGGCGAGCTTTATTCTGACGCACGATTGGCAGGGGGAGGTACCCGGCCTGAATGAAGTGGCGCCAGAGATGCAGCCGCCGGTGTTTTTGGTGTTCTGGTCGTTCCGGATTATGGTGGCGATGGGCTTACTGATGGTGTTTTTTGGCCTGGCCGGTTGGGTGCTGCGTTACCGGCAGCGCTACCATCAAAGCCGCTGGTTTTTGCAAAGCCTGCGCTGGATGAGCCTCACCCCCTTTATTGCGGTGCTGGCCGGTTGGGTTGTGACAGAAGCCGGCCGGGCGCCCTGGCTGATTTACGAGCAAATGACCCACGCCGAAGGTCTGACCCCTTCACTTACCGGCGGTATGGCACTCTTTACCCTGATTGGCTATGTGGTGGTGTACAGCCTGGTGTTCAGTGCCGGGGTGTATTACTTGCTGAAAGTATTCCGTGGTGGCCTGGAGAAGGCCAATCAGCCGCATGAACAAGACGAGGTGGAGCGCGCCAAGCGGCCATTCTCAGCTGCTCACGCCAGTCTGGAAGGAGAAAACTAATGGACCAGCCTTTTGATTTGACTTTAATTTGGGCGGTGATCATTGCTTTTGGGGTGATGATGTATGTGCTGATGGATGGGTTTGATCTGGGGCAGGGCATCTTGTTTCCTTTTGCGCCGGATGAGCATTACCGCGATGTGATGATGAACTCGGTAGCTCCGGTGTGGGATGGCAATGAAACCTGGCTGGTGCTTGGGGGCGCAGGCCTGCTGGCGGCATTCCCTTTGGTGTACTCGGTGTTTTTGCCGGCGCTTTATATCGGGGTGTTCCTGCTGCTGGCTGGCTTGATTTTCCGTGGCGTGGCCTTTGAGTTTCGTTTTAAAGCTAAAACCTCCAAATACCTGTGGAACTGGGCCTTTGCCGGCGGCTCTACCGTGGCGGCTTTTGCTCAGGGTGCCGTCGTTGGGGCTTATATCCAGGGGTTTGCCACGGAAAACTTCCGCTATGTGGGCGGGGCTTTTGACTGGTTAACTCCTTTTACCGTCATTACCGGCCTTGGGCTGGTGGCAGGCTATGCCTTACTGGGCGCGACCTGGCTGATTATGAAATCTGAAGGCGAAGTACAGCAGTGGGCCTACAAACTAACACCGCGATTATTGCTGGCGGTGCTGGTGGTCTTTGCCGTCATCAGTGTCTATACCCCCTTTGTCGATCCCAAGGTGATGGAGCGCTGGTTTGATGGTTTTAGCGCTATCTGGTTGCTGCCTGTGCTGGCGCTGTACTGTGCCTGGTCTATCTATCGTTCGGTCCAAAAGCAGCAGGAAGGCTTGCCCTTTGTTGCCACCATGGGCTTGTTCCTCTTTACTTACCTGGGCTTGCTGGCCAGTAAATGGCCTTACATGGTGCCACCGGACTACACCTTGTGGGATGCCGCTTCTGCCTATGAGTCGCAACTCTTCCTGTTGCTGGGCTTCTTGTTTGTTATCCCGATTGTACTGGCCTATACCGCCTGGACCTACTGGGTATTTCGCGGCAAAGTGAAAGCAACGGGTTACCACTAAGGTGCAAGGCTTGCGGGGCGATGCGGCAGATGTGCAGGCCGGGAAGGCTTTGTTGCACGCTGTGATTAAGCAGCAACGGCCATTGCTGACCGGCGCTGTGCTGTTGGGACTGTTATCGACCCTGGGCTTGATCGGTCAGTGGCTGGCTCTGGCCTGGTTGCTGGGGGAGGTTATTTTGCCTGCAGAGCGCTGGCAGTGGAGTATGGCCTATCCCAGTGTATTGCTGTTTTTGCTGGCGCTGGTATTGCGTGCTGGCGCAGCCTGGGGGCAGGAGTATTGCGCCAGCCGGGCCAGCATTGCTGTGCGCCAATCGCTGCGACTGCAATTGCTGCAGTTGTGGCGGGAGGGGCCAGCCTGGCGCCTGGGTGAGCTGTCAGCTGCCGATTGGGCCAGTCAGTGGGGCGATAACATTGAGACGATGGATGGCTATGTTGCCCGCTACTGGCCACAGCAGTATCTGGCGCTGTTATCGCCTTTGCTGATGCTGGCTCTGATAGCCTGGCTGAACTGGCTGATGGCGCTGATTTTGTTGCTGGCAGCTCCCTTGATCCCACTGTTTATGGTGTTGGTTGGACTTGGCGCGGAACAAATTAACCGACGCCACCAGTTGGAGCGTCAGCGACTGGCCGGACACTTTTTAAATCGGGTGAAGCAGTTGCGGTTATTGCGCCAGCTGGGCGCTATCGCACAGAGCAGTCAGCAGATTGCCCACCAAAGCGGCCGCTACCGCGATCTGCTGATGGCGACCTTAAAAGTTGCCTTCTTATCCTCTGCTGTGCTGGAGTTCTTCGCCAGTGTCGCGGTTGCCTCGGTGGCTATCTACATTGGCTTTGTGCTGTTCGGTGCTATTGACTGGGGGCCGGCTGCCAGCATCAGTTTATTCAGCGGTTTAACCATCCTGCTGCTGGCACCAGAGTACTTTCAGCCCATTCGTCAGTTTGCGCAGACCTATCATGACAAAGCAGCAGCCCTTGCCGCTGCGATGCAGCTGGCGCCCTGGCTGGCCAAAGCGACAGTGCCGGATAGGTCGGAACCGCAGCCATCCGACAGCCGTGCTCTGCAGCTGACTGGGCTGGTCAGCGCCTATCCGACACAAGCGCTCAGGCCGCCGCCGGTGACACTGACGGTACCTGAGCATCATTGCCTGCTGTTGAGTGGCCCTTCCGGCAGCGGAAAAACCACCGCACTAAAAACACTCGCTGGCTTAATCCCTGCCAAAGCAGGGGCTTTTCATTGGCCGAATAAACACGGCCGCATGGTGTATCTGCCGCAGCAACCCTGGATAAAGCCTGGCAGTTGGGCTGACAATCTGCGGCTCTATGCGCCGGATGCCAGTGAATCCGACATGATGAGCGTGTTGGAGCAGTTGGGGCTAGCCCCGCTGTTGGCCGAGCAAACGAATGGGCTGGCGACGGCACTGAACCCAGCCGACACGGCGCTTTCAGGTGGTCAGCTGCAGCGGCTGATGCTAGCTCGAGCTTTGCTGGCTCCCGCTTCAGTGCTGCTGTTGGATGAGCCCACTGCCAGGTTGGATCAGCAAAGTAAAGCACTGGTGATGGCAGTGTTGGCGCAGCGCAAAAGCTGCCAATGGTTGCTGATTGCCAGCCATGATCCGGCCATGCAACAACTGGCTGATCACTACTGGTTTTTTGCTGCCACAGATGCTGGCACTGGGCTCAGCGAGGCGCCGGTATGAGCAATGATCGCACCATGCTGCAGTATTGGCTGCAATTGCTGGTGTGGCAACACCGGGGACGCTTGCTGCTGGCTGCTGCTTTGACCTTGCTGACCGCACTGTTTGGCCTGGCCTTATTGGGTTTATCTGGCTGGTTTATTACCGCCACGGCCGTGGTGGGGGCCATCCTGCTGGCCGGCGGCAGTGCTTTTCTGGAGCTGTACATGCCAGGCAGTGGCATTCGTTTTTTTGCTCTGGGTCGTACGATTAGCCGCTACGCAGAAAGGGTATTCAGTCATCAGCTGGTGTTGGAGCAACTGGCGAGAGTGCGGGTTCAGTTATTTCAGGGGCTGGCACGTTTGCCCGATAGCGCGCTGCAGCAGGCGCAAGATGCCGACTGGCTGAATCGCCTGACCACGGATCTGGAGCAACTGGATACCGTTTTGCTGCGCTTGTTACTGCCACCGGCCAGTTTGCTGCTGGTTTGGCTGCTGCTGGGTGGTTTTTTTGCCGTTTGGTCAGTGCCGCTCGCGCTAGGGTTCTTGCTGGTTGGCTTGCCGCTGCTGTTGCTGATCCTGGCTCTGTTTGTCCGGCAAAGCGTGGCTTTGAATTATCAACTCAGCGCTCTGCTTAATGAGAGCCGGCAGTTGGTGATTACACAGCTGGAAGGACTGGACGAGCTGCGGGTAGCCGGGCAATTGCAGGCAGAGCAGCAGGCTGTTGTGCGGTTGCTCGCGCTGATCGATGGAAAACAACATCGTGTTAGCCAGCAGCAGGCGCTTAGCCAGTTGCTGCTGCAATTGCTGCATGGTGGTCTGGTGCTCTTTGTGGCGCTGCTGGCGGTTGCTGGTTACCAGCATGGCTGGTTCTCAGGGCCGGTGGCGGTGATGCTGGTGTTGCCCGTGCTGGCGCTTGGTGAGCTGCTGCAACCTTTACCAGGGCAACTGGCCAGTGCTGGTCGCAGCTGGTTTGCGGCCAAGCGGTTGTATCCGTTGGCTACCCAGCCGGAGCCTGCGGCAGCAACGGGCGACGAAGCGCTGAACACCGTGCAGCTGCAGCTGCATCGGTATGGTCGTGTTGCGGCAAGCTTGCAGCGGCCATTCGCCCTACACCTGTCGGCAGAGCGGCCGGTGTTGTTGGTCAGTGGTGCATCCGGCACCGGCAAAAGCAGCCTGGCAGAGCTATTGGTTCGTGACACCTTGCCCGGCGCTGCAGAGCTTCGCTGGAATGGCAGGGTGCGCTCGGCATGGCAGCAAGCGGGGCTTCACCAGCAGGTGGCGCTGTTAAGCCAGCAAAGTGGCATGCTGGCCGATACACTTCGTACCAATCTGATGGTGGGCCTGTCCGATGTGACCGAGCAGCGGTTGTGGCAAGTTTTGACCCAGGTCGAGTTGGATCAGTGGGCACAATCGCTGCCGAAGCAACTGGATACCTGGTTGGGCGATAGTGGCCAGCAAGTATCGGGCGGCCAGGCCCGGCGCATTAACCTGGCGCGCTGGCT
>SKGJ01000007.1 GCA_007117525.1 Alkalimonas sp. | reverse complement strand
GTAATGTCCGGTAATTTTATTCATCATCAATGTCCTCTGATCCCGCCTGCTTAGCCGTAACGGCCGGTAATGTAATCTTCGGTCCGCTTGTTTTGCGGGTTGGTAAAGAGTTCGTTGGTCGGCCCCACTTCCACCAGCTCTCCCAGGTGGAAAAAGGCGGTGCGATCCGAAACACGGGCCGCCTGCTGCATGTTGTGGGTCACCATCACGATGGTGAAATTGGTTTTCAGTTCATCGATCAGCTCTTCAATAATGGAAGTGGCGATGGGGTCCAATGCTGAACAAGGCTCATCCATCAGAATCACTTCAGGGCTGACCGCGATGGTCCGGGCAATGCACAGCCGCTGTTGCTGACCACCGGACAAACCGGTACCCGGCTGAGCTAACCGATCTTTTACTTCATTCCAAAGGCCGGCTTTACGCAAGCTGGACTCGACAATCTCATCCAAGTCCGATTTTTTGCTGGCCAGCCCATGCAATTTCGGGCCATAGGCAATGTTGTCGTAGATGGATTTCGGGAAAGGGTTGGGCTTTTGAAACACCATACCAACCTGAGCACGCAACTGCACCACATCAAGCCGCGGGTCGTACATGTTCTGGCCATCCAGCTCAATCAGGCCGGTGACCCGGCAGCTGTCGATGGTGTCGTTCATCCGGTTCAGGCAGCGCAGAAAGGTCGACTTGCCGCAGCCGGATGGGCCGATAAAGGCCAGGACTTCGTTTTTCGCCACATCCATGTCGATGCCTTTGATGGCCTCGCTCGCGCCATAAAAGACTTTGACATCGCGGGCTTTCATCTTCAATTCGGTTTGTGCATTCATTGCCGGACCTGCTGTTAAATTCGGTTGTTCTGTAAGTACACTTGCATTGCGTTGATCTTGAATATCGCGTGTCATGGTTACCACCGCCGTTCAAACTTTTTCCGCAGCCAGATGGCCATGCCATTCAGACTGATCATCATGGTCAGCAGCACGATAATGGCGGCTGAGGTTCTGGCTTCAAAGAAGTTACGCAGTTCATTGCCCTGCCAGAGGAAAATCTGCACTGGTAAAGCGGTCGATTGCTCAAAAGGGGTGGCCGGTACGCTGGCCACAAAGGATTTCATGCCGATGAGCAGCAGCGGTGCCGCCTCACCCAGCGCTTGGGCAATACCAAGAATCGAGGCGGTCAAAATACCCGGCAGCGCCAGCGGCAACACATGGTGGAAAATGGTCTGTGTCTTGGAGGCGCCCAGACCCAGCGCTGCCTGACGAATGGACGGTGGAATGGCCTTCAGCGTTGAGCGGGTGGCAATAATCACCGTCGGCAGTGTCATCAAGGATAGCACCAGACCACCCACCACAGGCGCCGACATCGGCAAGTTAAACCAGCCGATAAAGACCGAAGCCCCCAGTAAACCAAAGACGATGGAAGGCACCGCTGCCAGATTGTTGATGTTGACTTCCACCAGGTCGGTGATCTTGTTGCGCGGCGCAAACTCTTCCAGATAGATGGCTGCTGCCACCCCCATCGGCACTGCCAACAGCATGACAATCAGCATCATAAAGAGCGAGCCCATAAAGGCGCCGGCCAAGCCGGCTGACGCCAGTGAACTGCGCGAGTCTGGGTTCATAAAAAGGGCAAAGCTAAAGCGGTTTTGAATCACGCCGGAAGCATAAAGCTCATCGGCCCATTGCCGCACTATCGGCGCCAGCTGCTGCTGATGATCCGGCAGGCTGCGATCGATGTTGCCTTTTAACCAGACATCGACGTTGGCATCGGTCAGCAGGTTCAGCCGCTTGGTCTGGCCAATGATGGACGGATCGTCAATCACCATATCGCGCAGCGCAAAACGCTCGCCTGAAGTCACCATCCGCAGTACCTGGCGGCGGTGCTGGTCGGCATCCGGCAGTACCTGCATCAAGGCATCGGAAATAATTCGGTTGAAGTTGATCATGCCCACTTCACTGCGCCAGGCCAGATCGCGCTCACGGAAAGCGTTGTCGCTCTCACCACGCTGTTGCACCGGCTTGTCACTAATCTGGATAATGGCCGGATCAAAGTGAATGTCCAGCGTGATGCTGGCCTGCCAAAATGCCGGTAAGCCTTTGGAAAAAATATTGATAAAAAGCAGCGCTACCAATGCCAGGCTGATCATCACAGCCGTTAAACCGGTAAAGCGAAACAGGTTTTCCTGCCGGTGCCGGCGCGCCAGCGAAGCCGCTACTTTTTGCTGCACAGCGCTTTTTGCTGGCTGTGCCGGAGCCTTTTCAGTCAAAGTCGTCATGGCTTACTCGTACTGTTCACGGTATTTACGGACAATCACCAGGGCTACCACATTCAGCAGCAGGGTGATCACGAACAAGGTTAAACCCAGTGCAAAGGCCACCAACGATTGTGGACTGGAGAAATCGTTGTCGCCGGTTAACTGGTTGACGATGGTCACCGTCATGGTGGAGACCGCTTCGAATGGGTTGGCGGTTAATGAAGGACTGTTGCCCGCCGCCAGCACCACGATCATGGTCTCGCCAATGGCCCGACTGGCTGCCAACAAAATCGCACCAACAATGCCTGGCAAGGCCGCCGGTAACACCACTTTGCGAATGGTTTCCGATTTGGTGGCGCCAAGTCCCAGGGAGCCATCCCGCAGTGATTTCGGCACCTGAGTGATAATGTCGTCCGACAGCGATGAGATAAAGGGGATAATCATAATGCCCATCACCACCCCGGCGGTTAATGCCGAAGTCGCGCGGATATCGAGCCCCAGTGTCTCGCCCATCTCAGATAAAAATGGCCCGACGGTGACCAGTGCAAAGAAGCCATACACAATGGTCGGAATACCAGCCAGCACTTCGATAATCGGCTTGGCGGTAGCGCGCAGCTTGGGCGACGCATACTCCGCCAGATAAATAGCCGCCAACAGCCCGAGCGGAATAGCCACCAGCATGGCGATGCAGGCGATCATAAAGGTACCGGCCAACAGCGGCAGCATACCAAAGCTACCTTGATCGCCGGTTAAGGAACCTTCACCGACCCCAGAGGTAGAAAAACGAGGATTCCAGGTGGTGCCAAAGAAAAAGTCCATCGGGCTGACAAAAGAGAAGAAGCGCAGCGACTCACCAACCATCGACAACACAATGCCGATGGTGGTGAGAATGGCCACGGTCGAGCACAGCACCAAAGCCGTTTTCACCACTTTCTCAATCTGGTTGCGCGCCCGGTGCAGTGGCGTAATGGTGCGGTAGCTGTACAACATACCGGCCGACGCCACCGCCGCCATCAGCGCCAGCATCAGACCATTGCTGAGCTGGCGGGTATCGCGCAAAAAGGCTGCCGCCTGCAATTCCCAGTCGGCCGCTTCACTGACCACGCCAAAGTTAGCCGCCAGATTACCGATACGGCGCAGCGCCACCCGCAGCTCTTGCGGATCCTGCGCGATAGCGTCTGGCAATTGCGCTGTCAGCAATTGCTGAATGGCCCAGGGCGAGCCCCAGCTCCACAGCAAAAAGACAAAAAAGGCCGGTAAAACCGCCCAAAGCCCGACCATCATGCCGTAATGGTGCGGCCTGGAATGCATTCTCTGGGTGGGGTGTTGTCCGGCAACCTGTCGGGTTCGTACCAGACCTAGCTGATAGGCGATGGCCATCAAGGCCAACAGCGCCATCATCAGGGTGAGATTACTCATGCGAGCTCCATGTTACAGCGACAAATTTCAGCTGCGGCCAGTGTAAAAGATGAAGATGACAGAAATATGACAAAGCCACCTGCAGAGGTGGCTTTGTGACTTGCTAAAGGTAAATGCTCTTATTGAGCTTTTACAGCAGTACGGCTGCGGATGGTTTGCAGCACTTCGGCACGCTCATTGTCCGCCAGTGGGATCAGACCGGCCTCTTCCAGTGGGCTGCCAAAACCAGCGTTGCCTTCAGACACGAAGAATTCAGCAAATTCCTGCAGACCTGGGATCACACCGATGTGCTCGCCTTTGACGTAGAAGAACAGTGGGCGCGATACCGGGTAAGTACCAGCAATGATGTTGTCGATGGTTGGTACTACGCCAGATACGGTTGCGACCTTGATACGGTCACGGTTCGACTCGTAGAAGCTCAGGCCAAAAACACCGATGGCATCACGCTGCGCTTGCAAACGGGCCAGAGTTTCGGTGTAGTCACCGGCGATTTCGATGATACGACCATCGGTACGCATCGCCAGACAGAAGTTGTTGCGCTCTGAGCGCTCCATCGCCTGCACTTCAGCGAAGGTATTGCAACCAGCCAGGATCACGTTTTCTTCGTACACTTCACGGGTACCGTGGTTGGAGCCCGGGATGGCCAGAATGATTTCCTGATTTGGCAGTGAGCTGTCAATCTGGTTCCAACGGGTGTAAGGGTTGGCAACCATACGGCCATTTTGTGGCACTTGCGCCGCTTGCGCCAGGAAGACATGCTCAGGCTTTAAGTGGAAGTCACCGGCATCAATGCGTGAAGCAAAGACGATACCGTCGTAACCGATTTTCACTTCAATCACCTGGTTCACGCCGTTCTGATGGCAGTTGGCCAGCTCGTTCGGGCGGATTGGACGTGACGAGTTTGCTACGTCGATGGTGTTGGCACCAACACCCTGACAGAACTGACGCAGACCACCGCCTGAGCCGCCAGAGCCAACCACAGGGGTACGGAACTGGGCGAAGTTGTTACCGAACTCTTCTGCAGCAATGGAAGAGAATGGCAATACGGTGGATGAGCCTGCCACCTGAATGGTGTCACGTGCAGCCTGCACGTTGAAAGCTAGAGTCAGAGCAGCAGCAGTCAGAGCTACCTTGGTCAGTGGGTTCAGTTTCATAATAGAGTCCTTAGTCGGGCTTAAGTTGTTGTCAACGCGCTTAGTCTGCAGCGCTTATAT
>SKGJ01000372.1 GCA_007117525.1 Alkalimonas sp. | reverse complement strand
TTTTTTTGGATTTTCTATGTTGTGGTATTTCATGCAAATTTTCCCGGGAAAGCAGCAGTTTTCATGGCTTTTATTTTGAAAATTCGCTACTTTTACTGGTAGTAACTAGTTTGGTGGTGGTAGTGCATGTCGGCAAAGCGAGACGATATTCAGCAGCAATTGGAGCAACTGCGCGCCAGCTATCTCGCTCAGCTGCAACAAGGCTGGTCAGACGTCATGGCCGAAGCGGGGCAGTTGCTCGAAGCTGACGACAGCGGTTGGCAGAGCATTGCCAAGGCACTGAAGCTGCGCTTTCATACCTTGGCTGGCTCTGCCGGCACCTTTGGTTTACCCGAGCTTGGGCAGCAGGCGAAAGCATTGGAGATGGAGCTGGGTGCCTGGCTGGACATTGATCGCAGGCCTGATCTGACCAGCAAGCAACAATTTCTGGAGCGAGTGCAAGAGCTCAGCAACCACAGCAGCCATCAACAGCAGCAACTGCCTTCGACGTTGTTTCAACCTTCCGATGATGAATTTACCCGCAAAGCACGGATCCTGGTGTTCAGTAAAGATGGCCAGCTTGGGCAGCAATTGCACTCGGCGCTTGAGCCCTTTGGTCACCAGGTACAGAGTGTGCAGCAACTCGAGCTTTTGCGTGCTGCCGTTTTAGAGCGTCAGCCGGATGTGCTGATGCTGGATATGCCGCAGCAACGTGTGCCACAAGGGCTGAAGACCTTAATCAACACCATGCAAAAGGATGAACAGCATCCAACGGTGCTGTTTGTGGTCGGCGAGAAAGAGAGCTTTGCACATTCCCTGGCGGCGGTGCGGCTTGGTGCCGCTGGCTACTTTATCAAGCCGGTCAATGCAGCGGCGATTGAACTGCGTATTCAGCGTTTGCTTACCAAGCGGCAACAAGCCCGCTTTCGGGTATTAATTGTGGATGACGATGTGATGCTGGCGCGGCACTACCAGTTGATTATTGAACAAGCCGGGATGGAAGCCAAGGTGGTGAATGATCCCGCCAAAATGCTGATAGGGTTGCAAGGCTTTCAACCCGATGTGATTTTGCTGGATGTCAATATGCCGGAATGCAGCGGCCCTGAACTGGCGCAAATCATTCGTTTTAAAGACGAATGGCTCGGCGTTCCCATTATCTACCTGTCCTCTGAAACCGACAGCCAGCGCCAGCTTGATGCCCTGGTGAAAGCTGGTGATGACTTTATCTCCAAGCCCATTACCGATCAGGCGCTAGCCGTTACTGTGTTTGCCAGAGCGCAGCGCGCCAGACAACTGGCTGAAATGATGACCCGCGACAGCCTGACCGGCTTGTTGCAGCATGCTACGGTCAAAGATCGCCTGAGCGATGAAATTGCCAAAGCCAAGCGCAGCAAACAGGAATTGGTGGTGGTGATGCTGGACCTGGATCACTTTAAGAAGGTCAACGATCAGTACGGACACCTGATTGGCGATCAGGTGATCAGCAGCCTAGCCAATCTGCTGCAGCAAAAGCTGCGCAAAACCGATGTGATTGGCCGTTACGGGGGCGAGGAGTTCTTGCTGGCGTTACCCGATTGTTCGCTGCAAAAAGCCACGGACATTCTGAACAACATCCGGCAGTCGTTTCAGGCCATACCCTTTAGCGCTCAAGAGCAGAGCTTTTCCTGCACCTTCAGCGCAGGTCTGGCTCGGGTCGATACGCAGCTGTCGACCGATGAAAACATCGAGCGGGCCGATCAGGCGCTTTACAAAGCCAAACACAATGGCCGCAATCGGGTTGAGCTGGCTTAGCGTTACGATTTAGCAGCCCGGCTGAGAGCGCACCTGCAGTGGCGATAGCGGTCGGGTGTCAAGCCAAAAGCGGCGGAAAGCCCAGGTCCACATTTCCAGCATTTGGTAGGGCTTATCCAGCTGGACCACTTCTGCCGGCTGCAAGCTGCCGTTGTGCTGGCAAGCCAAACTGAATTCAAAGGCATAATTGCCCTGCATGCCCATCCGTAAATCGGCCATGGTAAGCAGTTCCTCTCGTTCAAAGTAACCAACCATGCCATGACTAAAGCGTTGCAATTGCTGTGCTTCCGGCAGTTGTTTGAGTGCCTGAGCTTTGGCAGGAAAGCTGTGCTTACGAAACTTTATGGGACGGCGGCCATCATTCAGCGCATAAAAGCCTTCGCGATAGCCGTGCTCATCCACCAGCACAATGCGCCAAACCAAGGTGTTTAAAGCCGTTGGTTGTACCAGTCGGCTTTGGTATTCCAGCTCTGGATGCAGCTGTTCCAATTGCCACAGCACCCACTGCTGCGCCAACAGGCTCCAGCCCAAGTACGCTGTTGACAGCCAAAGTCCCCAGCGATTGAAACGAAAGCCTGTGACAGGCCGTCGCCAGGCCAAAACCACACCGGCAAGCAAAGGCAAGGTATAGAGCGGGTCAATAACAAAAATGCTTTCCAGTGCAAAGGGGTAGTCGCTGAACGGCAACGCCAGTTGGGTGCCATAGGTGGTAAAGGTATCGAGCAGACTGTGCGTCACCAGTACCAGCCAAACGGCCAACAGCCATCTGCCGTAATCTGCCCTTTGTCGGTGCCACCAGCAAATCAGAGCCGCCAGCAGAGGGGCTGCCAGGCTTTGGTAAAGGATGGCATGGGTTTCGCCGCGATGGCGCAGCATATTGGTTAAATCATCGCCGTAATTCCAAAAAACATCCAGATCGGGCAAGGTGCCGACCACAGCGCCCCAGATGGCGGCTTTTTTGACCGAGCCTGGCTTGCCAACCACCGTAACCGCTACCGCAGCCCCTAAGGCGGCCTGGGTGATGGAGTCCATCAGTCGTCCACCAACACCCGATCGCTTGGATCAAAGCGCGGCGATTGAATGGACAGGACTTTGAGTGGCTCGGCCGAGGTAATAGCCAGCACGCCATGCACCGTGCCCGGCGGGATCAGCAGGTAATCACCGGCCCGGATGTCCAGCTCTTCATGGCCAAGCCGCATGCGGGCACTGCCAGCCAGCACATAGATTTGCTCGGTATGACGTTGGTGGTAATGATTGGGCACAGGAGCATTGATGGTCAGTAAAAAGCTGCTGCTGTGCTCTGTTTCCGCCAAAGGTTGGTTGTAAATGGCCTGCGCATCTGCTGGCACTGGCTGCTCGGGTAAGTGCAGGACGGCCGATGAGCTGGCGATGGCTGGCAAAGTGAGCAGGAAAGTGATGAAACTCATGGACAAAGCCTTCTTCTGCAAAGCAAACAGCTTAAAAGAAGGCCTGGAGTCTGTCCAGTGATCTGCTGCGTTGCAGCAAAGCAGCTTAGCCTTAGTGGGCGCGGTACAAACGGCAGAAGTAGTCGATGATGGCGTCGCTATCAAAACGGCTGAATCGCAATTGATGCTTTTGCACGATGGCCTCCGCCAAAGAGCGTAAGGTGACATCCAGCGACTGGCCCGATGGGCGGGTGAGCTCATGACGGCTGAATAAATAGTTCAGAGCAACCGAGGTGTAAGACTTGCCGGCAACCGGTTGCACCAGTTGCAGCTCGTGCAGACGAACGCCAAGATTGCGTAACTTTTCCAATCGATTTTGCTCGTTCATGATGTCTACTCCATTCGGATGAAAACTTGGTTGCTACAGTTAAGGTTATCGTCGCTGTGCAGGAAAACTTGAGCTGAAAGTTAAGCTCTGAAATTGATGCAGCCCGGTTGAATGCGTCAAAATGTCATGCAAAAAGTGATACAATGGCACGATTTTGATAGTGGACGACCGAGAGCCTTATGAAAAAAAATGCCTTCTTTACCCTGGCTTTGGCTGGCCTTGTTGCTGGCTTGATGGGCTGTAGCCCAGCAGGCACCCCTGAGCGGGAGGTGCAGCTGGAGCTGCGGATTATGCAAACCAATGACTTGCATGCTTACATGCTGGGATACGACTACTTTCAGCAGCAAGACACCGATCGTTTTGGCCTGGCTCACACCGCCGCTTTGGTGCATCAGGCTCGGCTGGAACAGCCAAATAGCCTGCTGTTTGACAATGGCGATACCATTCAAGGCAGTGCCCTGGGTGACTGGGCGCATGCTCAGGGGTTGGAGTATCTCGAGGGGCAAAGTCACCCAGTGATCCGGGCAATGAACTATCTGGGCTACAATGCCGCTGCTCTTGGCAATCATGAATTCAATTATGGCCTGGCGTATTTGGATGCCACCATTGCCGGTGCCACCTTCCCGTTTTTATCCGCCAATGTGATGCAGCCCGATGCAGCAGACGATGATTGGCAGGCCACACGCTTTACCCCCTATGTGATTCAGACCCACAGTTTTGTAGCCGATGATTTGCAGCGTTACGACCTGAAGGTGGGCGTGTTAGGGCTGGTACCGCCGGCGATTATGCGCTGGGACAGAGACCATCTGAAAGGGCAGGTGCAGGCGCGCGATATGGTGGCCGCCGCTCGACACTTTGTGCCAAAAATGCGGGCTAAAGGAGCCGAACTGGTGGTGGTGAGTGCCCATACCGGCATTCGTGACTATGGCGACTATCCAAAAGGCGCCGAGCAAGCGGCCCTATACCTGGCGCAGGTCGAAGGCGTGGATGCCTTACTGCTGGGGCATCAGCACCGCTTGCTGCCAGGCCCGGATTACCAGGATATTGCCGGTGTTGACGCAGAGCGTGGCCTGATCCACGGGGTGCCTGCGGTGATGGGAGGTCAGTATGGCAATCATTTGGGGCTGATCGATCTAACCTTGCAGCGCAGCGAGGGGCAATGGCAAGTGGTGGCAAACCATGCTGAGCTGCGTCCGGTTGGCCCACAGCGTGATGAGTTGATGGTGGCTTTGTTGCAGGAAGAGCAGCAGCAGACGCTGGCCATGCTCAATCAGGCGCTTGGCACCACCGATGGCGCCATTGAAAACTTTTTTGCCCG
>SKGJ01000282.1 GCA_007117525.1 Alkalimonas sp. | reverse complement strand
CCGAACCAGAGTTGGAAGCAGAGCCCGAACCAGAGTTGGAAGCAGAACCTGAAGCTGAGCTGGAGGCAGAGCCCGAACCAGAGTTGGAAGCAGAACCTGAAGCTGAGCTGGAGGCAGAGCCTGAAGCAGAGCTGGAAGGAGAGCCTGAAGCTGAGCTGGAAGCAGAACCTGAGGCCGGACTTGAAGCAGAACCAGAGCCAGATCCCGAACTGATGGAAGCGATGCTCACCGAGCCGCTGGAAGAGGATTTGGCGTTGAGCGAGCAGGAAGCGCCGCTTTCCGAAGAGCAGGCGTTGGAGCGTGAGGCAGCCACCGAAGCCGAGTACCTGGAAGACTTCGCCGAGTTGGAGGATGACTTCCCGGCCGATGCCATGGCTGATGAGAGCGAGGCTCCCAATCTGTCAGAGCAGGATGACGAGTCAGTAAGTCCACCCAGTGCTGCAAGCCGTTCAGTTGAAAATCCGAGTGAGGTTCTTGATAGCTATCCGGAGCTGGAGCTTGATGATGCCATCGACGGTGATGTTCTAAGCCAGGATAGTGACGACGACATGGAGCAGAGCGATGAGGATGCATCGGAGCCTGAGGTCCAGTTGGCCGATGAAGTTGCTGATGAGCTAGCGGAGTCTGCGGATTTGCCATCCGATAAGCGTTCGGATAACGATGAGCAGGCAGAACAGGATCCTCTGGCGGGCGAGGACGGAGCATTGCAACCAGAGCAAGCGGTTGAGTCTGCTCCGGCTGCAGAAGATGTCTTTGACGACAGCTTACTGGATGAGCAGGACGAGGCAGAACTGCTGGCCGATGAGCCGGAAGAGCAATTGGTCGGTAATGAGAATGAAGCCGATTTTGATGATTTGCTGTCTGAACTCGAGCAAATGGCGGAGCGCGTGGCCAATCAAAGCGAGTCAGAGGCTTCGGCAGCGACCGCTGTCAGTGAGGAGCAAGCAGCCGACCTATCGGATGATGACTTTCAGGATATCGACCAATTGTTGGAGAAAGCCAGCGCTCGCGCCGACAGCGACAGTGAGCTGGATTTAGGTTTTGAGCTGGATGATGACTACCAACAGGTGTTAGAGCAGAGTGGCCTGGATGAAGAACACGACACCTATGGTGCTCAACTGGACTTGATCCGGGCTTATCTGGAAATCGACGACCAAGACAGTGCCGACCAACTGATTAAAGAAGTGCTGAACTCCGACGCGCCGGATGCGATTAAAGACTCGGTCAGACAGTTGCAATCTGGACGCTAGACCTGGACTTCGAAGCCGCGCCTCTGGGCAGCAACGCCACAGCTTGGTATACTTAGCTGACTTTGTCCTAAACCAGGTGGATCCCAGATCCAACCTGGTTTTCTTTATCGGTAAGAGAATGGCATGCGAATAGCCCTAGGCATTGAATACGATGGCTCCGCCTTTTACGGCTGGCAACGGCAACAAGAGGTTCCCAGTGTGCAACAGCACCTGGAGCAGGCATTGTCCAAAGTCGCCAACGAGCCCATCCTGACCCAGTGCGCCGGCCGAACTGATGCCGGTGTCCATGCAACGGGTCAGGTGGTGCATTTTGATACCCAGGCCGAGCGCTCGGCTAAAGGCTGGATCATGGGGACCAACAGCCATTTGCCTGCGGGCATTGCAGTGCGCTGGGCACAGCAAGTGCCGGATGATTTTCATGCCCGCTTTTCAGCCACGGCCAGGCGCTACCGCTACATTATTTTAAATCAGTCGAACCGACCGGCGATTTTGCAAGCCGGCCTCAGCCATTATCATCAGCCGCTGGATGCTGGCTTGATGCATCAGGCCGGACAATGCTTGCTGGGCGAGCACGATTTCAGTGCTTTTCGAGCCATTCAATGCCAGTCAAAAAGCCCCAATCGTTTCGTGCACCATCTGAAAGTGCAACGTTTGGGCGATTTTGTGGTGCTGGATATCAAGGCCAATGCCTTTGTGCATCATATGGTGCGGAACATTACCGGCTCTTTGCTTGAGATTGGCATGGGACGGCAGCCGGTGGACTGGATGGCGGCATTGCTGGCAGCTAAAGACCGGAATCAGGCGGCGGCAACGGCCAAAGCTGGCGGTCTTTATCTGGTCGCGGTAGACTACCCGGCAGAGTATGCCTTGCCGGCTAGTGCGCCAGGCCCATTGTTTCTGCCGGCTCAACTGGACTGACTACTAAGACCAGTTTTTTATATTAACATGCGCCGTTTTTATGCTTTAATAGCCACCGTTTTTCTGAATTTCGGTGCATTTAACCTCAAATAAGTAAGGCTTTGTGGTTTAAAGCCGAAAGCCGATAGGAATCGATATGAGTTGGTTAGAAAAGATCCTTCCCCGAACTTCGACCTCTGCACGCCGCAATATTCCTGAGGGCGTATGGACCAAGTGTACCGCCTGCGATGCCGTACTGTACAAGGCGGATCTGGATCGGCAGCTGGGGGTGTGTCCGAAGTGCGATCACCACATGCGGGTCAGCGCTCGTGATCGTCTGACCATGTTTCTTGATGCCAATACCGCTACTGAGCTGGCGGCTGATCTTGAGCCGCAGGATCTGCTGAAGTTTAAAGACAGCAAGCGCTACAAAGACCGCATCACCGCCGCACAAAAAGACACCAATGAGAAAGACGCCATGCTGGTGATGCACGGTCAGTTAAAAGGCATGCCAGTGGTGGCCTCTGCTTTCGAATTTAACTTTATGGGCGGCTCGATGGCATCGGTGGTTGGCGCTAAATTTGTCAAAGGTGTGGAATACGCCATTGAGCATCGCGTCCCGTACATTTGTTTCTCTGCCAGTGGTGGTGCCCGGATGCAAGAGGCTTTGCTGTCGTTAATGCAGATGGCAAAAACCAGCGCGGCACTGGCAAAGCTGAGCGAGCAGGGCTTGCCTTATGTATCCGTGCTGACCGATCCGACCATGGGCGGTGTTTCCGCCAGTTTGGCGATGCTGGGTGATATCAATATTGGTGAACCCAAGGCATTGATTGGTTTTGCCGGTCCCCGCGTGATTGAACAAACCGTGCGGGAAAAATTGCCTGAGGGCTTCCAGCGCAGCGAGTTCCTGCTGGATCATGGTGCCATTGACATGATTGTTGACCGCCGCCAAATGCGCGATACAATTGCCCGACTTGTGGCTAAATTTATGCAGTTGCCAACTCCCGACCAGGAGTAACCCAACTGCTCAGGGATTTATGAGCACCTTAACCTCCCTTACCAGCCAATCGTGCCAAAGCCTGGACGATTGGCTTCGCTTTATAGAGCAACAGCATCCGCAGCATCAGATTGAGTTGGGCCTGGATCGTGTCCGTCAGGTCGCCGATCGGGCTGAGCTTTCCCGACTGCCTGGCAAGGTGGTGCTGATTGCGGGCACCAATGGCAAAGGCACCACGGCATGTTGCATGGAGCAGCTGTTGCTGGCTCAGGACTTCACCGTTGCTGTCTACAGCTCACCGCACTTGCTGCGTTTTAACGAGCGCTTGCGCATCAATGGCAGCGATGCACCGGACAGCGCCTGGGTTGAAGCACTGCGCTTTATTGAGCAATTGCGCGCTGACATTGAACTGACCTATTTTGAATTCACCACGCTAGCCGCTTTTTATCTAATCAAAACTCAGGAACCCGATTTTGCCTTGATTGAAGTCGGTTTAGGTGGGCGTTTGGATGCAACCAACATTGTCGAGCCGGATCTCAGCATTCTGACCACCATCGACCTGGACCATCAGGATTGGCTGGGGCCAGATCGCGAAGCCATTGGCCGGGAAAAAGCCGGTATTTTTCGACCGGGCAAGGTGGCAGTGGTGGCCGAGCAAGCCTTGCCTGCCAGCGTGCTTGACGTCGCTGAGCGGCTACAGGCTCCATTGCTGCGAGCTGGCAGTGCTTACCGCTGGCAGTGCCAGCAGGATGGCTGGGACTGGCAGTGTGAGACCCTGGCTTTTCATAGCTTGCCACTGTTGCCGGTGCCGCTGCAAAATGCGGCCACAGCACTGATGGCTTTGCAGCAGTTGCAGCGTCTGCCGAACGAGGCATTGCTGCGCCGTGCTCTGGCCAGTGTCAGCTTGCCGGGTCGGATGCAATGGCTGCAGCAAGATCCTGCTGTGTTGCTGGATGTCGCGCACAATCCTCAGTCCATTGCGTATTTGGCTGATCGCCTGGCGCAACTGCGGCCTGGTTACCGGCGGGTCATTGCGCTTTGTGGCATGATGAAGGATAAAGTTCAGACCGGCGCGCTGGATGCCTTGTTGCCGTGGGTCGATCACTGGGTGCTGTCTCCGCTGCCTGCTCCCCGTGGTGCCGATGCCACCATGCTGCAGCAGATTTTGCCTGCGACGGCCAGGGTTGTCCGTTGCCCGGATGTGGCGACCGGCTACCGCCAGAACTTGGCGTCCTTGGCGACGGATGATTTATTGCTGGTGTTCGGCTCTTTTGTTACTGTGTCTGCGGTACTGGAACAGAGCACTGCCCAACCGGAGGTAAGATGACACGAGCTTTTAAACAGCGTCTATTGGGCGCCTGCATTCTGATGATTGCGGCTGTGGTGTTTTTACCGGATCTGCTGGATGGCGAGAAGCAGGTACTGAAAGATGATTTTGAGCAGATCCCGGCCAGGCCGGAGTTTCAGGGCGTGCAGGAGCAACAGTTGCTGGACAGCGCTGCGCTGCAGGCCAGACGCGATAATGCATTAACAGCCCCCGAAGTGGATAAGGTCCCCAGCGATGCAGAAGCTGTGTCCGATAGCACCCCGTCTGATGGCAGCGAGACGCTGCCCTCGCAAGCCTACGCTCAGGTGACGGTCGGCGATGAGGCAACCGAGGTCACTAGACCGGTTGCGGAGAATACGGCGTCGTCCGATGACTTGCCTGCTTCGGCTTTGACAGACCGAGCCTGGACGGT
>SKGJ01000070.1 GCA_007117525.1 Alkalimonas sp. | reverse complement strand
TCGGCCTGGAAGAAGATCTGCCGACCATTGCGCGAATACTGCCAGTTGACCGGAGTGTGATCAAAATCCTGGGTCAAAATGCGGCTCTGGCCGTTGCGCAAGTCGTATTGCACTAAATTGATCTGATCGGCGTAGAAATCCGTGCGCAAGCTGCGGCCCCACAGCAGGTAGCGACCATCCGGGCTAAACACCGGATTGATGTCGCGACCGGTATTGTCCGCGCTCAGATTAACGTAGCTGCCACTGCCATCGGTTTGCAGCAACAGCACATCGGCTTTAAAGTCATCAAAAGGGGGCTCGGTGGTATTGGCCGTCAGCGCAATTTGCTTGCCATCGGGCGAGATGTCGTAGCTGATGCCACCGCCAATGTTGAAATACCGCTGCCAACCCGGTGTCAGCTCAGTGACATCGCCGCTGGCCAGTTGCACCCGGAACAGCCGCGGATAGGCATCTTGCTCTAAGAAGCGATCCCAGTGCCGGTACAAACGGTTTTCGGTGACAAAGGCCGAGACTTTGGATTTGGCCTTTTCAGCTTGCTGCGCTTTCAATGCAGCAAAGTCGCCGTCAAAGTCGGCTGGTACCTGGGCCATAAACACCAGGCTCTGGCCATCCGGCATCCACTGCACGGCAGATACGGCCACCGGCAAATCGGTCAGCTGGCGTGGCTCACCACCATCCATCCGCATCACAAAAATCTGGTTGCGCTCGGCCTGACGGCGCGACACAAAGGCAATCTTGCTGCCATCGGGCCGCCACACCGCCCCGCTGTCGCTGCCACTGGCCGGAAAGGTCAGCTGCTGGCTTTGGCCAGTTTGCAGGTTCAGCCAATGCAGGGCTGTGGTGCCGCGGTCGGTTTCCATGCTGTAGCTGCTCACACCGTACAGCGCACTTTTACCATCCGGCGCCATCACCGGTGCCGATGGTCGTTGCACCGCCCACAGATCTTCAGGCGTAAGTGGCCTTGGTGCCTCGGCCTGGGCCAGGCCCGCCCACAGCAGGCTGGCCGATAAAGTCAGAACCGCCGTCAGGCGGCCGGAGAAAAAAGGAACCATGGGTTATCCTCTGTCGTTAAACCGCCGGCTACTTTAGCACAGGTGCAACGACAGCGGAAAAAGGCACGGTTAATGGCAGGCTTTGGGCGTTGGTTGGCTTTTGATGATGTGTGCGGTGGCCCATTGCCGAAAGCGCGTCGCATTAACCGAGTTCACCCGATAGCCAACGGAGATGATGGCGTCCAGGTTATAAAATTTCGTATCGCACTTTTTGCCGTCAGCAGCAGTATGTTCCAAAATGGAACATACTGCTTGTTGCTCCAGCTCGCCAGAGTTGAAAATATTACCTAAGTGCTTAGTAATAGCCGGGCGTTTCGTGGCAAATAGCTGCGCCATTTGCGCTTGTGTTAGCCACAACGTCTCGTCCTGCAGCTGCACATTTAACTGTAAGCTACCATCATCATTTTGATAAATTTGCAGTTCGCTCATCAGCGCTCTCTCGTAAACGGGTTGGTCAATGGAGTTAAGCTAAAGCGGTGCTTAAGGTTGCTCTCTAAGAACCTACACAACACGACATCAAAGATCCAATTAATTTACCAAAAAGTATCATTTCTAAAAGGCTTTGAATGGTACAACAGCAAGGCAGGCTAAATGGCAAAACGCCCCGCAGGATGCGAGGCGTTTCAGCTAACAGGCAGCGCTACAAATTAACGGGAGCGTATGCGCCGGGTAGCACCAAGCAACACCAAGCCAAGAGCCATCACACCCATGGTCGCAGGTGCCGGTACTGCCGCCACACCCTGCTGCGCCACCACGCTCACACCATCCAGAAAGTTGCCGATGGTGCCGGTGTTGTGCGAAGTAAAGCGCAAGGAGGTATTGGTATCGGTGGCGACAAAGCTGCTGCTAAAGAAGCTCCAGTCACGGTTGGTGTGATCGTTCAGCGTTTGGCTTAAATCCGCTACCGTCACTTCGAACTGCTCATTGCTGCCGTTACGGGCGCGGTAATAAAAACTCAGCTCATAGCTCTGGCCAATATCCGTGGCAAAGCTCTGGAAAAGGGACCAGTCGCCGGTATTGCCACCATGCGCATTCAGCTCAATAAAGTGGTTGCCGACCATCGCCTGCACGCCATTCATCGAGTTCCAGATTTCGATATTGCTGCCCTGCCAGCCTGGTACTTGGCCGGATGGCATCCAGGTCCAGGAGTTGGGGTTAATCGGGTTGGCTTCAAAATCGCCGTTTACAATCAACGACGCCTGACTGCTAAAACTGGCGATGGCCAATACAGCAGCACCTACTACGGTACGAACAAGTGCTAAAGACATTTTTGGTCCCTCAAATATGCGGTTAAAAAACACGCTCATTGTACCAGTTAACAAATGGCAGCGGAACAAAAATTAATCGGCTTTGTTAATCAGGGGGTTGGAGATCTTTTGGATCGATGATGGTTTTGAGCCGTGCAAAAGTGCGCATAGATTCACTAGCCTCCAAATCACTGTAATTTGGATTCGTCGCTTTGAGTAAATAACGACCATCGGCTTGCTTTTTAACTTCACGCAGCAAGTAGTGGGCATCTCCAGCAGCATCGACCTGCTCTATCGCCATAGTGTTGTTGCTAATCGAACCGGCACTGCTTGGCGTGACCCACTCAAACAGTAGCAGATCACCATCCTGGACAGGCTGCTTACCGCCATTCATCGAATTCCCTTTTGCCGGCGCTATAAAATGCCGCTCTGGGTTCAGGTTGCCATAGTGCAGGGGTAGAGTTTGCATCTCAGCGCCGTCTGGTGAGCCTTGCCCAAAATGGCCACAGGCAATTTTCAAGTCTGGATAAAATGGCAGCACGTTTGCATTTGCAGATGATCCCTTGGCTTTTTCCGCAAATTCAGGCACTGATAAAACGTTATCCGAGTGAGCCGCTTGCTGATTTTTGCGGCCCTGCTTACTTTTGGCATATTGCGCCAATCTGAGATCGATCAGCTCATCAACAAGTGCTGCCAACGGCTCAATATCATCAACGTTCAGTTCAAAGTTAATCTGAAAGAAATCACCTTCGCGCCGGAACCAGGCATGTGGATCTTTCTGATCTTTGGCGCAATAAAAATTAATGGGGTTATCCAACCAATATTTAAGCCATTTCGGGCTTTGAGCACCTTCCGATTGAAGGTCAGCTTTTATATCCTGCTGCGCCCAGTCGGGGCGACGCCAGATAATGTGCCAGCTTCGCTCAGCCAGTGCCTGCACAGTAATCTTCTTACGAAAGCCGTCCAGCTCCAGAAAAGCCCGGAGTAAAATCATTTTAAAGCTTTTACTCATTGAGGTCGTTTCCACCCCCCGCAGCAAAAACTCCTTATTTCGCGCTACGAACTGAGTGAAACTGGAGTCTTCCTCATAGAGAGCAACCAACTCAAACCAACTGCCGTGCGCTTTGCGTACTTTCGCAAGATCGTATCCCGCCTCAAAGAATTCAGCCGCAGACGGCCGGTGACCTAATTCATCGGCTAGTTGCTGCAAGTCCTCTAAAGCGGTATTACGGATGCTCTTTATCAGCTGCTGCATGTAATCAATAACTTCAGGAGCAAAGTTGATGTAACAGCCATCGGCAAGAGTCGGTGGCTTTTTCATCCATACGGCCAGCTTCTTGGTTGCAGTATCTGGAAAAAGGGTGGCAGGTTTGAGTAAAAATGAGCGGTGATTGCCAATAAAGTCCACCACCACCAGGTGCTGTTTGCCAGTATCGGGGCTTTGCCGAAGACCTCGGCCAAGTTGCTGCAAAAACAAAATTTTCGACTCAGTAGGCCGAAGCATCAGTACCGTATCAATCGCTGGCAAGTCGGTGCCTTCATTAAACAAGTCGACCGAAAAAACCACTTCAAGCTTGCCAGCTTCGAGTTGCTGCAAAGCCTCGTTTCGCCGCAGCGCGCTCCCCTGATAAACAGCAGCAGCTTTAACACCATGGCGACCAAAATAGGCAGCCATGAAATCAGCATGTCGACGCGAAATGCAAAAAGCCAAAGTCCGGCTTTGTCGCAAACGTTGCCAATGCCGTAAAATATGCTTTGCTCTTTGTTGGGTCGCAAAAGCAGAGTCCAATGCAGTGGGATCGAACCGCCCATGGCGCCAGGGGATTTCTTGGTAATTCACATACGGGTCATTCAGCCCGTGATAATGAAAGGGAGCCAAAATCCCCTCTTCAATACCATGCACCACATTGCGTTGGTAAACCAGATTATGATCACAAAGGGCCAGAATATCGGCTTGATCCGTTCGTTCAGGTGTAGCAGTTAATCCAAGTAAAAACTTAGCGCGAAAGTGCGACAATATTGCCTGATAACTGCGACCTGGGGCATGATGAAACTCATCTATCACAATGTAGTCGAAATGATCAGGTGCAAATTTCTGCAGGTTGTCTGTTTGAGACAACGTTTGTACCGAAGCAAACACCATATCCGCAGTGGCATTTTTTTCACTCCCGACATACAAACCACTGCTTTTGGCTGGTAACAACCAACTAAAAGTGCGCTGAGCTTGATGTAAAATCTCTTCCCGGTGCGCAACAAATAATACCCGAGCTACTCCCATTTGCATGCCATCAAAGGCAGCTAACCAGGTTTTCCCCATACCAGTTGCCAGTACAACTAACCCGCGCTGATAGCCTTTAGCTCGGGTCTTAGCCAGCAACTCAAGTGCATCTTGTTGGGCGCTGTTGGGAATGATTTCAGGCTCTTTTTCCGCCCCCACCATACTTAGTTGCTTCGTGGGTAGTTGCTGCGCTTTGTAACGACGGGTGTAATCAGCGAGTAGAGTTTCATTTAGCGGTAGACTTTGTGAATGGCTAAAAATAGCTAAGTATTGTTCACGAATATGGCTGTAATCAGCAGGTATGGCCTCCCCATGAAACTGATA
>SKGJ01000230.1 GCA_007117525.1 Alkalimonas sp. | reverse complement strand
TTGAACTCACGCCTGACACCGTACAACTCAACCAGCTGTTTTAATTAGAAAATAATAATAAGGCATGTTTTTTGCTTAAGCAGTAAGGTCATTGCAATCAGGACACCACTATGAGCCTATGCCTGCTAAGCGAAATAAGTTTGCCGGATGCCCCCAGCTACGCGGCGGTAGCGACCGACGAGTATTGGCGTGCGCCTCATGTGCAGCAGCACCAGTCCTTATTGGGACAACTGCAAAGCACGCTGGATTTGCGTGAGCAATTGCAGATTTTCTCGATGGCAGCAGGCAATATTTTGCCGCTGGCAGGCGTGCATTTGCAGACCGCCATTGGTGATTTTGGCGCTGCCGGTTCCAGCGAAGCCAGCCATCAGCACCGCAGTTTATTGATGCTAAAAGAGCAATGCCTGGCCAAGCTGCATTACTACAGCGAGCAGCCATTTACGCCCTTAATTTGCACCCGATTGCAGGCACTTGAGGTGGAGTGGTTGTATTCATTGCGCAATGCTTTGGTGGTGACCCGTTTGCAGCAAATGGCCCTGAAAGATACCCTGACCGGCCTTGGCAATCGGCGCTTCTTTGACGACAGTTTGAGCAAAGCCATCCAGCTGGCAAACCGCAACAACAGCAGCTGCGCGATACTGCTGCTGGATTTGGATAACTTTAAGCAGGTCAATGATCTCTATGGTCATGCCGCTGGCGATGAAGTACTGATAGCAGTGGCAGAAGCTATGCACAGCACCCTTAGATCAACCGATTCCTTGTTTCGCTTTGGCGGTGATGAGTTTGCTGTCGTGCTCAGTGATGACGATGTCGCCAGCAGTGAGCTGATCGCCCGGCGGTTGGTTAAAGCCATTCAACGCCAGCACAGTTGCCAACAGCATCAGGTCACAGCCAGCATCGGCATTGCCCATTGGCAAAAGGATCAGCAGCCTGAGGCACTCTTCAGTGCGGCCGACAAAGCACTCTATTTAGCCAAAGAAGCCGGCAAGAACAGAGTTCGTCAGGCCTGATCCTTGTTGTCTGGCTCAGTATAACGAAACCATAGCCTAGCAGACTCTGCTGGGTAACAGCTTGCTTGCCCAGCAACGGCCATCAGACGCCCTTCGTGCACCAGCAAAGGCAAATAAGGTCGCTGCCACGGAGGGATGCCCCACAACCGGCACCACTGCTTTAAAGGTTTACTGTGAGGCATCTTCGCAGGCTTAAAGCGCAGGTTCATCTTGCCAAAAACGACCTGCAATGAGTCGCAGTCCAGCAAAGGCAGCCAATCCGGTCCCGGCGCTTCGTCAGTACGGACAAACTGCAAGTGCCCAAGTTCTGCCGGCAACTCCAGCTCTGCCTGCCCTTGCCACTGCAAAGACACTTGCGGTGCTGCTGGCTGAAAGGAGCACAAATACAAAGCGCCCTGAAACCGTCGTAACCAACAGTGCTGCAATTGCAGCTGCGGGCAGGCATCGTCTTTGGCAGCGATCACCTCCTGCTGCAATCGCTGCAGCCAACTCAGCTCCGGGTTCAGTTGATGTCGCCTTAGCCAGGCACGCACCAGCGAGTGCTGATCAGCCAGTGGCTTTTCGTGCAGTGCTTGCAGCGACAAACGCCGGTCGCTATCGCTCAGGTAGGGAGCAAGCTGCTGCTGCCAGTGGTCATCCAGTTGTCTGGCTGCTTGCTGACAGTGGTCCATACTGCGCAGCGCGCTGCGGCCGAATGCAGGCCAACGCTGTTTGAGTAAAGGCAGCACCTGCTGCCGTAAAAAATTGCGATCGTACTGGCTGTCCTGATTGCTGGGATCCTCAACCCAGCTCAGTTGCTGCTGGCTGGCATAGGCTTCCAATTGCTCCTTGCTGACAGCAAGCAAAGGACGCAACAACATCCCTCCGGCAAAAGGACGACTCTCAGGCATACCGGCCAGACCATCCAGCCCACTGCCGCGCTTTAACGCCAGCAACAAGGTTTCCAGTTGGTCATCGGCATGATGGGCCGTCACCAGCACGGTGCCAGGCTGTTGGCAATAGGCCGCCAGCTGCTGATAACGTGCCTCTCTTGCTCTGGCTTCCAGATTGTGCCGCCCTGCCAGCTGCAACCGGTGACTGGCAAATGGCAATCCACGCTGGAGGCATTGCTGTTGACAGAACGCCAGCCAGCTATCGGCCTGAGGCTGCAAACCATGATGGATGTGGACCACCTGCAACGTCCAATTGGCCGTTGGCTGGATGCGATGCAGCAGGTCCAGCAACACCATGGAGTCTAAACCACCACTGAAGGCCAGAACGATGGTCGCAGGTTGATGCAAATGCAAACAGGCAGTCAGATGCTGCTCTAACTGCCTGTTGTTTGTTGGGTTCGAACGAGGCTTGGCTCTGTCCATGTCGATAAGGCCAGATCTTAAAGGGAGCTGGCCGCCGCCGTTAGCAGTACCCGAAGGACATCAAACGCTGATAACGCTTGTCCAGTAATTCTTTGACAGACAGCGTATCCAGTTGCTGCAGATCATCCCAAATGGATTCTTTGAGCGACAAGGCCATTTGCTGAGGATTGCGATGGGCGCCACCCAATGGTTCAGCAATCACCCGGTTAATCAAATCCAGCTCTTTTAACCGCTCGGCGGTAATGCCCATGGCGTCAGCAGCCAGTGCAGCTTTTTCAGCACTTTTCCACAAAATGGAGGCACAGCCTTCTGGCGAAATTACCGAATAGGTGCTGTATTGCAACATATTGACCCGGTCACCCACCCCAATCGCCAGAGCACCGCCAGAGCCGCCCTCGCCAACCACGGTACAGACCACCGGGACCTTTAAACCGGCCATCACTTTAAGATTTCGGGCAATGGCCTCACTTTGGCCACGCTCTTCGGCACCAATGCCCGGGTAAGCACCAGGTGTATCGATAAAGGTGATGATGGGCATGTTAAAACGCTCGGCCATTTCCATTAAGCGCAGCGCCTTGCGATAGCCTTCCGGGCGTGGCATGCCAAAGTTGCGCCGAACTTTTTCTTTGGTGTCGCGTCCCTTTTGGTGGCCAATCACCATCACCGGCCGGTCATTGAGCCGGGCCGTGCCACCCACAATGGCCACATCATTGGCAAAAGTGCGGTCACCTGCCAACTCATCAAAATCGGTAAAGATGTGTTCGATGTAATCCAGGGTGTAGGGGCGATTCGGATGGCGCGCCAGTTGCGCCACTTGCCAGGCTCCCAGATCGGAGAAAATTTTCTTGGTCAGCGCCAGGCTCTTTTCTTTTAATCGGTTGACTTCCTCTTCCAGCCCCAGGTCAAAGTCGCCATTGCGGCTGACATTGCGCAGCTCATCAATTTTCGCTTCAAGCTCGGCAATGGGTTGTTCAAATTCCAGATAACTTAACATCATGAGTCGTCAAACCTTCTTCTGATTCGGTTCAGTTATGAAAATCCAAGGCGATTTCTGCCAGTTGTCTTAACTGATGCAATAATAAATCGGTTGGCGTAATCCACCATTCACTTCCCAGCCGCAAACTAACAGCGCCTTCCGGCCGCTGGTAATGCACCAGTACCGGCACGGTGCCGGCCTTGTATTCCGCCAGAATCTGTTGCAACTGTTGCAGGAAGCTGGCATCACATTGTGCAGATTTTAGCGTAATTTGCAGCGATTTTAGATACTTTTCTCGTACAGATGTGATTTCAGCCAGATCGCGGCCGGTCATTGTAAGGCCACCACTGAAATCATCAAATCGTACCTGTCCGCTTATTACCAAAACCTTGTCTTTTTGCAGCAGGGCTTCAAAGGTCTCAAACTGGTCCGGAAACAAGCGCACATCCACCCGGGCGGACTTATCGTCCAGGGTTAACAATGCCCAACGCCGGCCTTTTTTATTGACCAGTACCCGCACCGCCACCACCAGACCGGCCACTGTTATGCTCTGCTCACCGCGGGTCGGCTGCAAATCAACCAGACGACAGCCGACATAGTGGGACAGTTCATCCAGATAACGATTGATCGGATGGCCCGTTAGGTAAAGCCCCAGCGTTTCCCGCTCGCCTTCCAGCCAGACTTCATCCGGCCAGGGCGCCACCTGACGGAAAGATTGCATCGCTTGCTCTGGCTCAGGCGTTAATGCACCAAAGAGGTCATCCTGACCAATGGCTTCGGCACTGGCCTGTTGCTCAGCCGCCCTAACGGCGTCTTCCAGCGTAGCCGCCAGAGCAGCCCGGTGCGGTCCCAGCTGATCCAGAGCACCGGCCATAATCAATTTTTCGATGACCCGCTTACCCAGCTTCTTTAAATCCACTTTGTAGCAAAAGTCGAACAAGTCGGTAAAAGCGCCGGCGCGCTGCCGCGCTTCGATAATGGCAGCAACCGGCCCTTCGCCGACCCCTTTGATGGCACCAATGCCGTAGATAATTCGGCCCTGATCATCAACGGTGAATTTGTATTGGCCGGCATTGACATCCGGTGGCAACAATTTGAGCTTCATCCGCTCGCATTCATCCACCAGAGTGACAATTTTATCGGTGTTGTCCATATCGGCCGACATCACTGCCGCCATAAACTCAGCCGGGAAGTGGGTTTTCATCCACAAGGTCTGGTAAGAAACCAGCGCATAGGCTGCCGAGTGCGATTTGTTAAAACCGTAACCGGCAAATTTTTCCACCAGATCAAAGATCTTGATCGCCAGATCGCCGTCGATGCCGTTGTTGCGGGCCCCTTCTTCAAAAACCGCCCGTTGCTTGGCCATCTCTTCCGGCTTTTTCTTACCCATAGCGCGTCGTAACAAGTCGGCGCCACCCAGAGTGTAGCCTGCCAGCACCTGAGCAATCTGCATCACCTGCTCTTGATACAAAATAATGCCGTAAGTCGGCTCTAAAATCTCTTTTAAGCTTTCATGTTGATACTGCGCATCGGGATAAGACACCGCCTCTTTACCATGCTTAC
>SKGJ01000032.1 GCA_007117525.1 Alkalimonas sp. | reverse complement strand
TTGGTTGAGAATGGTCCGGCCAGAAGCCTCAAATTGGCGGAGCGGGTGCAGCAGCAGGGCGACCTGTGGGGCGATCCTTGTGAGATTTCGCGCAGCCGGCGCGAAGACTTCCAGTTTATTCAGGCCAAAACCAGTGCAGAGGACGTGCTCAGTTGCAACAATGCCGCATCCTCGGTGACGGTGCGGGGCCATCAATTCCCAATGGCCTTTCTGGTAGAGGCATCCGGCCTGTCAAGCCATGGTCAGGCGCAGAACAAACCAATCCCTTATCTGCACCTTGATATTGCCGGCAGTGGGGTCGATGGCAGTGACTGGATCCATGGCAAACCGTCGGCGGCACCGGTGCTGGCGCTGTTGATGGCTACATTGGGCAGCTAAACAACCTGCCTTGTGCAGTTGCTGGCTGCACAAGGCTTGTTCTGCTTCTCAATGCTGGTTATGCTGTCAATTAACGGACTGGTTAGAAACGGCAAACGATGCGGCAATGAGATTACGACAAACACTGCTGGTGTATCTGGTCCCTTTAATGCTGTTGCCAGCTTTGCTGTTTGGTGTGCTTGCTATCAAGTTCAGCCAGTCTTTTTACTGGCAACAAGCAAACCTTCAAGCCAGCAGCTTTTTGCACCAGCAACAGTTGGCGGTTCATACTGAGCTGATGCAGTTAAGCAGCCACTTGGCGGACTTGGCCGGTAGCAGCCAGTTTATGGATTATCTGGCCAGCGATGGCCTGGAGCCAGATCAGCTGCTGCAGCAATGGCGGCAACGACTCCAGCCAATGACAGCGCATCAAGCTCGGGTTAAACTGGTTCGGTTAAATGGGTCTACCGAGCTCAGATGGCCTCAGGCTTCCGAGAGCTTTCCTTCAGCTCGTTTCCAGCAACGGCATTTGGCGCGATTGCAGGGAATGATTCGTGACGAGTTGCTGTTTTTTGCCACCGAAGCCGATGCCAGTGAGCAACGACTTTTTCTTGCCCGCAAGGTCTATGCTCCAGCAATAGTTAATACCGACTCGCAGCAGCTGTGGGGCTATCTAGTACTGAGCCTTGAACCCGAGGCCATTCGCTCTATTTTACAACAATCACTAACACCCGGCAGTATTTCACTGATTATCAGCCCGGCTGCAACCATTGCCTTTTCCGACCGCCCGCCTTTGATTGGCAGTACCTTTGCACCCAGCCACTTTCGAGCCATTCAGCAAAGTATGCAGCAGCAGGATATGATCCCCGGTACCTTGCTTGGCCAACCCATGCTGCTTAAAGGTGCAGAGTTACCAGGTGGGTTTCAGCTCTTACTTGGTATTAATCAACAAGAGCTGCTGGCTGATAGCTGTTTTCAACCCTGGGTGATCGCAGGCTTGTTGCTGGCTATGATGTTGTTATTACCTTTTAGTATTTACTGGCTGTTGATTCGGCACGTATTTGCTCCCATCCGAAAATTGACCCAAGCCAAAACAGCGGTTGGTCGGGGCGACTTGTCGACCCTGTTGCCAGTGCGCAAGCAAGACGAGCTGGGTGATATGTTTGCTGCTTTTAATGTCATGGTCCGGCAACTGCGGGTGTACCGTGAACGTGAAAGAGCCTATAAGCAACAACTGGAAGACAAGGTGCTTAAGCGGACCCAGGATTTAGCAAGGGCCAATGATGATCTGGCCGCAGCAAACCAGGAGCTGATTGTCGCACGAGAAACTGCCGAGCAAGCCAGTCGATTAAAAAGTGTATTTTTAGCCAATATGAGTCACGAAATTCGCACGCCGCTGACGGCCATCATTGGCTTTAGTGAGCAGAGCGTGCAAACGGAAAATCCAGAACAGATCAAAGATTATCAGCTGAGGGTGCTAAAGAGCAGTCAGCATCTGCTGAACTTGATCAACGACATTCTGGATCTTTCTAAAATTGAAGCGGATAAACTGGAGTTGCAACGACAGCCATATTGCTGTCTTGAAATTATTGACGATGTTTACCAACTGAGTTTGACGCAGGCCAAAGCCAAGGGACTGGATTGCGAACTGCAGCTGCGTTTCCCGCTGCCCGAGCAGATTGTCGGTGATGAAGTTCGCTTTCGACAGGTGCTGCTCAACCTGACCAGCAATGCCATTAAGTTTACTGAGCAAGGTCGGGTACTGATTCGGGTTGAGTACGATTTGATGGCCCAACAGCTTAAAATCTCAGTAAAAGATACCGGTATTGGCATCGCCCCGGCTGAATTATCCCGTTTATTCCAGCCTTTCGTCCAGGCTGATGCCACTGTCACGCGGCATTTTGGAGGGACTGGCTTAGGGCTTTGTATCTCGAAAAAGCTGACCCAACAGATGGGGGGCGATATTCGAGTCGACAGTGTGAAAGGGGTTGGCAGCAATTTCGAGATTGTACTGGATTGCAGTGGCATGCCGATTGAGCTGCTGCATACTTATCAGGCTCCTAAGCCGCAGCAGCCGGCTGCGTTAATCAACGAACAATGTCCGCTGCATATTTTGGTGGCGGAAGACAACCTGGACAATCAGTTGTTGTTAAGTATTTTGCTGCAGCAGGTGAACGCCAGCTATGTGATGGCAGCCAATGGTCATGAAGCCGTTGAAAAAGCATTGAGTGAAGATTTTGACTTGATTTTCATGGACATGCAGATGCCAACCATGGGCGGTGAAGAGGCAACCGGCTTGATTCGGCATGCCGGCATCAGCACGCCAATTATTGCTGTCACGGCCAATGTGATGAGTGAAGACATTGAGCGTTACAAAGCTTCAGGTTGTCAGGCTGTTTTGTCAAAGCCTATCGATCAGAAAGAATTCTTGAAGCTGGTGCAATCCTATCGCCCGAACCACTCTCATAGCGATTATCAGGAGTTTGAGCGCCGTCTGGCTGAAGACCCGGTGGTTCTGGCGCTAAAAAGCAACTTTCGACATCGCTTGCCTGACTTGGTGCAGGAGTTGGCCCAAGCCTGTGCCGCTGAGCATTGGCAGCAGCTGGCTTTTGATGCGCACAGCTTAAAAGGCAGTGCTGGCAGCATGGGTTTTGCTCAATTAACTGAGTTGGCGGCTGAGTTGGAACAACAAGCGCAGCGACAGGCCGCTCAGGTCTGCCAACAACTGGTTTTCAGGATGCAGAAAATTTTGCAGGAGGAGCTAACCGATGTCTGAACCAACCGCATTCCAACTGGCCGAAGCTTTGCAACGCGACAGCTGCTTTGTGGTTGACTGGCCGTTGTGTCAGCTTCGGGTCATGAACGATCAGCAATACCCATGGTTTGTGATGATTCCAAGACGGCCAGATGTGACGGAGCTAATCGACCTCAGCGAGCAGGATTACTGGCAGTGCCAACTGGAAATTCGTACTTTTGGTCGTTGGCTGCAGCAGCAGTTTCAACCCGATAAATTAAATATTGCAGCCTTGGGCAACATGGTGCCACAATTACATATCCATCAAATTGCTCGCTATCGGACAGATCTGGCCTGGCCAGCTCCGATTTGGGGCAAAGTACCGATGCAACCTTATGCTGAGGCAAAGCTGCAGCAGCTGATTGAGCTATGGCAGCCAAGCCTTGCCGCCAAGGTGCCATCGTCATCGTCTCACGGAGCTTAATCATGTCGGCAGAGCACACACTCATTACCATTCTGGTTGACAAGTTGCGCCATGATCGCCTGGTGTTGCCCACCTTGCCGGAAATTGCACTCCGGGTCCGGCGTACCGCCGATGATCCAGAAGTCAGTCTGGCCGATATGGCTGAAGTCATTAGCATGGATCCGGCGCTGGCTGCACGAATGATACGGGTAGCCAACAGTGCCTTTTTAGGCCGCACCATCAAAGTCAGCACACTGAATCAGGCGGTGACTCGTATTGGGCTGAGCCAGATTAAAACCATTGCCACTGCCATGGCCATGGAGCAACTCTTTGTCAGTCAGAACAAGCAAATTCAGCAGATGATGGATAAAGCCTGGCGTGATACCGTGCAGGTGACCAGCATTGCAGTAGCCTGTCTCAGCTACTACCGCTCGACTCAGCGGCACTGTGCCCTTAGCATTGATGAAATGACGTTGGCAGCACTGCTGCATCACATTGGTTTACTGCCGATTTTGACCGAGGCGGAGCAGCATCAAAATGCTTTTGGTCATCCTGGCTTTATGCGCCATGCGATGGTGAAGCTATCACCAAAAATTGGTCTGGCTATTTTACAAGCCTGGGGCTTTTCAGAGATGTATCAGCGAGTGATTGCCAACTGGCAAAAGCCGGAGCACTCAGCGCAACCGGATTACACCGACTTTGTCCGTATCGCCACCATAGTGCAGCAAAGCTTTCCTGTACAAGACCAGCAGCAGGCTCTGCTCAACCACTACATTGAGCAAGGTGTGCTGCCGGACGCTGATTTTATGCAAGAGCCGGCCATCACTGCGGTGTATCAGGATGTCCGGGCTCTGTTTGCTTGAAGCTTTTCTAAAGGCGGTTACTCGGCCGGTGTGACGGCTGCGGCGATGTGATCCAGCGCGGCAGTTAAGGTCGATGCCATCAACAGCGAGTCGGCAGCCAGCCGCGCCTCGGCATCCTCAAAGCCTAACTCGTCGTTTTTACTGCTGATGCTGTCATGGAAGCGCAGGCTCTTGACACTGCCATCCTCACAGACTTTCAGGCTAATGCCTTCTTCCTGCACCAGCTCCAGTCGAATTACGGCTTTATCCTGCAGATGGCTGAGTACCTCATCGGTGCTCAGCAGATGGTTGCTAAAGCGCACTTTAGCACCTTCTTCATCTGGGGCTTTTAATTCAACTTCGTGACCCAGTTGAAAGCTGGCTGGTAACTGCTGCGCCTGCAACCAGTGCTGCAGGGCATCGCTTAAGCGGTAAGGGTCCAGCCAGGGCAGTGCGGGTAAAGAACCCAAAGCTTTGCGCAGCAACGCCAGCACATCTTCTGCCCGGCTACTGCTGC
>SKGJ01000188.1 GCA_007117525.1 Alkalimonas sp. | reverse complement strand
TCAGCAAGGCTATGCCCTGTGGCATGGTCGGCTTGCTTGGCAGGCAACGCCGGATTTAGAGCTGGCGCTTTGGGGAAAAAACCTCTTTAATCAGCGTTATGCAGAGCTGAAGTTCGACTCCGTTGCAGCCCTGGGAGCCTACACCCAGTTGCGCGGGGAGGCGCGCCAACTGGGGCTGGAAGTCCGTTATCAGTTTTAACTGGGCAATTACCGCGATAAGCTTTGCAGCTCGCCCAGTGTCATGCTGCTGCTGTGTTGGCGTATCTGGCTAAGCAGAAGCTGGGCGCAGGCAAAGGCATCGGCCAGAGCATGGTGCTGGGGGGCCTCGGGCAGTTTGTGGCGCGCCAGACAACTGTTCAGGCGCAGCATGTCTTTGGTCAGCACCTTGCCTTTGTTGTGCAGGCGCTGCCACTCAATCTTCAGGGTATCAATGGCTTTAAATTTTGGGCTTCGGCCAAAGCAGCGCTCGGCGGCTACGGTTAGAAAGGCCAGATCCATCTGGGCATGATGGGCCACCAACACATAGCCGGGGTACTGGCTGAGCAAGCCTTGAACCAGCTCACAAAGCTCAATCCCTTTGAGCAACTGATGATCGTGCAGGCCATGAATGACAGCACTTTGGCCAACACCAACCGGAGACTTCACCAGGTAATGGGCGCTGTCACCCAGCATGATCTCCTGCTGGCGGATAGGCACCCAGCCTGCACTGACTATGTGATCTTTTTTCGGATCAAGGCCAGTCAACTCCAGATCCAACACCAGGAAATTTACCTCTGAGACGGGGGTTTTTGGCGATGGCATTGGGGTGCTGTCGTAGCTGCGAACGATTTCATTGATGGGCATCGGAGGATTTTTAAACCAGCCAAACATAATCAGAGCTCCCGGCAAAAGCGATACTTCATCTGGCTTTGCGCCTGATTGATCACTTCAAACACATCTTTTAACTGATGGCGCTGCAAGCCAGACAAGACGGCAGGGTCCAGCAGGTTGGAGGCTTCATGCCCCTGGGCGATGTCGTGTTGGTGCTTGTCCCAACGCAGCTGCGCCAGCACATCAAAGGCATCCAGTAAATTCTGGCTGTCTTTGGCATCCATCACTTTTTGCTGCGCCAGTTGCATTAATCGCTGGCGGGTATTGATGGCACTGATGCCTTTGCTCAGGCTGTAAATGCGGGCCAAATCGGTAATCAGAATCAAGCCGCGTTTTTTTAAATCCAGCCCTTTTTTTTGCTTGCCATCGCGTTCCAATGTAAAGGTTTTAAAAAAGCCTAACGGTGGCGTGCCCTTTAACGCATTGTGGCTCAGGTGGTACAAAAACACCGCTTTATCGGTGGTGCGGGCCAGAATGTCCTGCTGCAGCGCATTAAACAGACTTTTGCTGCCGTAAATCGGACGCAAATCAAAAAAGATGCTGGATTTAAGTAAGGCTTCCGGTGTTGGCGTTTGGATCCAGCGGGCAAATTGCTTTGACCAGCCTTTTAAACTAAGACGCAGCTCCGGATTGCTGGCCATAATGTTGCCGGGACAATAGACGATGCCGCATTCATTGAGGCCATCGCAGACGATTTTTGCCAGTTGCTCAAAATACTGGGCAATGGCACCTTCCGGCTCTTTTTCCAGCAGCAATGCATTGTCCTGATCGGCATTTAAGCCTTGCTCCATCCGTGCCTGGGAGCCAAAGCCCAGCCAGGTAAAGACGCAGGGTGGGGGCCCCAGCCGTTGGATGGCCAGCTTGATCCAGCTTTGTGTCAGAGCATCGGTAACCGTGGTCAGCACATGGCTGGCTTCGTGTGCCGGCACTTGTTGGCTGCTCAGACTCTGGCTTAAATGCAGAATTTGGCTGGCGCACTGCAAGATGCCATCGTCGCTGTGCTGGCGATGAATTTCGCCAATCAGATACACCGGGTGATCTTGCTGGGCCCGTATCACATCGGTTGCGGTAATCATGCCAAAAAGTTGCTCATCCCTGAGCACGGGCAAATGATGAATGTTGTGCTGGCTCATCAGCTGAACGGCTTCAAACAGGTAGGCATGCAGTTCGATGGTGAACGGCTTGTTGGTCATCACCTCGGACACTTTGCTCTCTGCTGCCAACCCCTCGGCAACCACCCGGCTGCGTAAGTCCCGGTCGGTAATAATCCCCACCAGCTTCTGTTGCTGTTCCACCAGCAGCGAAGATACCCGGTGCTCTGTCATCATGGCTGCTGCTTGCTGCACCGTCGCATCCGGTGAAATACTGACCTTGCGCGCTTTGGCCACATCGATGATTTTTAGCGTAAAGCGGTTGGTTGATTGGGCCTTGTACTGGTGCAACCGGCGGCCAAAGAGGCGCTGAAAGAACAGGTCGATGTTTTTGTATTGATAGCGGACCTGCTGAAAGCCCTCGGCACTGAGCCAGTACACCAGACCATCTTCATCGCACAGCAGGGTATCCTGATCGCTTAAGTCGGTCAGAAGCTGCTGATAGCCATAAAAATCGCCGCTTTGCAGCTTGGTTAGCAGCTGCTGTTGATCGCTGTACAGTGAAAATACCCCGGTGCGGACAATCATTAAACGATTGCTGTCGGTATTCACTTCTTCACCGCCGCGCACGTAATACACCGACATTTGGCGCGCAAGCTCTTGCAGTTGAGCAGTATCCAGCTCATCAAAGGGCGTGGTTTCGGCCAAAAACTTGGTGACTTCAGTGACTTCCATCGGCGACTCAGGGTTGCTTTTTTACCCTTCTAACCATAGCAAGGCCACGACCAGCTCACCAGACGACTTTAGTCGAAGGGTTAGCGACAGGCTTGCAGCAAGGGATCGGTGCTGTCCAGCCGATACCACTCTGCGCTTAGTGGCTCACCCGGTGCAGGCAAGCTCAGGCCAGCATGCTCATCGGCCCGGGCCTGCTGAGTGCAGTGAAGTATAATGGTCAGGCCAATGGCCGACATGCGCCGTTCAAACAGGTAGATGGGCAGCCTAACCAGCTCGGGGTTGTGCTGATTGACTTCGATACTGCCAAAGTCGGCGGCAACAAAGCGCATGGTTTGCGGAGCCAGGTAACTCCAGGGGCGCCAGAAGGCAGTTTGTTCGGCGGTACTGACCACCTGCACGCCTTCGGGCAGTAGGCTTTGTTGGTGTGAAAACCAGTGGTACTCGGAGTAAATCTGAAAGGTCAGCATGCCAGCACCTGCTGCAACAGGGATCCACCAGCGGGCCAGTTTGCCCCGACTGATCCAACGTGCGGATAACGCCAGGCCAGCAGCGCCTAAACCAGCAAAAACCGTAGCAACCAATTCCCAAAACATAGATACCTCGTGGATAAAAAAGGGCTTTCCAATCGGAAAGCCCGGTTAACATCAGTACTTTAGCACAGCAGCGTGCAAGGCGTTAGTGGCCTGTTGCTGCACCGGCACCACGTGGGTAACGGACGCTTTCAACCAGATCCTGGATATCTTGCGGCGGCTCCTCAGTCAGGTAAGAGACCGTGAAGGCGACCGCAAAGTTGATCATGGCACCGATGGCTCCGAACGACAGTGGGGAGATGCCAAATAACCAGTTGGCTTCCACGTTGGCGAAGGTGGCCGTACCAGGGATAAAGAACCAGCCCAGATACAGGAAGATGTAAACCACGGTGCTGATTAAGCCCGCCAGCATACCGGCAATAGCGCCTTTGCTGTTCACCCGCTTGGAGAAGATCCCCATCATCAGTGCCGGGAAGATGGACGCCGCGGCGATACCAAAGGCCAGTGCTACCACCTGGGCTGCGAAGCCTGGTGGATTCAATCCCAGCCAGGTGGCCACCACGATGGCGACTGCCATGGAAATTCGCGCGGCCAGCAGCTCTCCTTTGTCGCTTATCTTCGGATTGATGGAGCCTTTGATCAAGTCATGGCTAACGGCCGAAGAGATTGCCAGTAACAGACCTGCCGCTGTCGACAAGGCGGCAGCCAGACCGCCAGCGGCAATCAAACCGATGACCCAGCTTGGCAAGTTGGCAATCTCAGGATTGGCCAGTACCAGAATATCGTTGTTCACAGTCAGCTCGTTGCCAGCCCAACCACGCGCTTCAGCGGTTTGCTGGAAAGCAGGCACATCGTTGTACATCTGAATGCGTCCATCGCCGTTTTTATCCTCAAACCGAATCAGACCGGTGTTTTCCCAGGTACGGATCCAGTCCGGGCGCTCAGCGTAATGCAGCGCTTCAGCGGTAGGACCATCCGGGTAAATGGTGGTCAACAGGTTCAGACGTGCCATGGAAGCAACTGCCGGCGCTGTCAGGTACAGCAGGGCAATGAACACCAGGGCCCAACCGGCGGACCAGCGTGCATCGGCCACTTTGGGCACGGTGAAAAAGCGGATGATGACGTGCGGCAAGCCGGCGGTACCAATCATCAGCGACAGGGTGAACAGCACCATATTCAATTTGTTATCGACGTCTGCGGTGTAATCCTGGAAGCCCAGTTCACGCACCACTTCATCCAGCTTTTGCAGCAGTGGCATGCCAGACTCGGTGTGAGTGGAGAACAAGCCCAGCGGCGGCAGAGGATTGCCGGTCAGCTGCAATGAGATAAAGACGGCTGGTATGGTGTAGGCGATAATCAATACCACGTACTGCGCTACCTGGGTGTAGGTGATGCCTTTCATGCCGCCCATAACAGCGTACATAAAGACCACCACAGCGGCGATCATCAGGCCGGTATCGTTGCTCACTTCCAAAAAGCGAGAGAAAGCAACGCCTGCGCCGGTCATCTGTCCGATAACGTAAGTAACGGAGGCAATGATCAAACAGGCCACCGCTACCAGGCGTGCGCCCGTGCTGTAAAAGCGGTCGCCGATAAAATCTGGCACGGTAAACTTGCCAAATTTACGCAGGTAAGGGGCCAGCAGCATAGCCAGCAACACATAACCACCGGTCCAGCCCATCAGGAAGCTGGAGTTGGCGTAGCC
>SKGJ01000066.1 GCA_007117525.1 Alkalimonas sp. | reverse complement strand
TTGTCATGCCAAGGGGCTCAGTGATCGCATGTTGTGCGGACGTATTGAGCAACCGCTATCAACCGACAGTAACGCCAGCGATCAGGGTAGCATCAGCATTCATTTTGCCGTGTTACCTGCTATTAAGCCCGTTTATCCGCATGAAGCGGTGCTGGCATTTGCCGGTGGGCCTGGGCAATCGGCTTTTGACGCGGCTGCAAGCTTCGAGCACTCGTTGCGCTATGCCCGCGAAACTCGTGATATTGTGTTGGTTGACCAGCGTGGCACGGGCCGATCCGGGTTATTGCAATGCGACTCGATGGATCTTGTCACTCAGTTTGCGCTCGATGAGAGTTCAGTCGACATGGCAGCATTGATTTGCAGCGAGATGAAAACTTGCCAGCAACAGCTTCAGGTTGATTTGCAGCATTACACCACTCAGGCTGCGGCAAGCGATTTCGAAGCCGTCCGGATAGCACTGGGTTACCATAAGCTTCATTTGTACGGTGGCTCTTATGGCACCCGCATGGCGCAGGAATACATGCGGCAGTACCCGGAAGCTGTGTTGAGTGCGACTTTGGATGGGGTGGTTCCTTTTCAGCAAAGTTTTGCGGCTATGGGGCTGGCATCGGATGCCTCCTTGGCGGCATTGTACCGGGACTGCGAAACCTCTACGGCTTGTAGCAAGTCATTTCCAGCAGCAAGCCAGCAGTTGCAGCAGCTGATCACACAGCTTGAGCAAGCGCCCATCCAGACCCTGGTACGGCATCCCCGCACCTTTGAACGCATCGAGCTGACATTAACCCGCTCCAAGTTGCAGCAGGCACTTCGATTTGGGCTCTACAGCAACAGCACCCGCGCTTTGATCCCATTGGCTGTTGAAAAGGCCAGCCAGGGGGATTACAGCGCATTGGTCGGTTTGATGCTAGCACAGGACATGGTGACCGACTTATCCGTCGGAGTGAATACCGCTGTGGTCTGCGCGGAAGACTGGCCATTTTGGACCGAAGAAAACCGGGCTTACTACAGCGGCAGTTATCTGGGCCATGAGTGGATGGAAGCCGTCAATATCATCTGTCCGATCTGGCAGCTAACACCTGTAGCAGCGGACTTTCTGCAACCACTCAACACCGAGATACCGGTATTGCTGCTATCCGGAGGCTTGGATCCGGTCACGCCGCCCGAGGGAGCAGAGCTTGCGATGGCTGAAATGCGGCATGCCAAACATCTGATTGCGCCGGAGGCGACCCATATCGTCGCCAGCCAAAGTCGCTGCGCCCCCAAATTAATCAGTCAGTTTATTTCGGAACAGTCGGTCGAAGCGCTGGATGGCAGCTGTCTGGAACAACCGCTTCGTCAGCCCTTTTTGACCAACGCCAATGGCATCGCGATGCTGACAGCGCCAGCGTCAACACAGCCCCAGAGTCAGGAGTAAGGCATGATCAAAGTTACGGATTTGTACAAAAAAATAGGCGATGTTCAGGCGCTAAATGGCCTGAGCTTCCAGGCAGAGAATGGCACCATTACCGGTTTGTTGGGACCCAATGGGGCTGGAAAAACCACTTGTTTACGCACCTTGTTTGGCCTGCTAAAAGCCGACCGTGGTCTGGCTGAAATCGATGGGCTGGATATCGCCAGGCAACCATTGCAGGCGCGCAAGCAGCTGGGGTTGTTTCCAGATCCTTTTGGCCTGTACGAGCGATTAACCCCACGTGAGTATCTGGAGTTTTTTGCCGGGATTAATGGCATGGCAACCGCCGATGCGCGGGAGGCGACCGCCAAAGTGCTGCAAGTATTGCAGATGGATGACATTGCCGACCGGCGTTGTCAGGGATTTTCGCAGGGCCAACAGATGAAAGTGGCCTTGGCTCAGTCCATTGTGCATCAACCGACCAATATTGTGCTGGATGAACCAACCCGCGGTCTGGATGTGATGAGCACCCGGGTTTTGCGCGAGCTGCTGTTGCGCCTGAAGCAACAAGGGCATTGCGTGCTGTTTTCCAGCCATGTGATGCAGGAGGTTGCTGCCCTCTGCGATCAGGTGGTGGTGATGGCCAAAGGCAGAGTTTTGGCGCAGGGAACACCGGCTGAACTTTGTGCCAGCACCGGCAAAAATAATTTGGAAGAAGCATTTATTGCATTAATTGGAACCGATGAAGGAATCGCAGCATGATCGCATTAATTCGCACTTTATTACGAAAAGAACTGCTGGATGCCAGCCGTGATAAACGCTCAGTCATGGCAGGCTTGTATTACGCCATCGGTACCCCAGTGCTAATGTGCCTGTTGTTTGCGGTACTGCTGCAGCAATTGAGTTCGAACGATGAGTTGTACATCCGCATCGATAACGCCGAAGCTGGCCCTGCTCTGGTGCAGTATCTGGCCAACCGGGAGATTTTTCATGGCGATGAAGGTAAAGCCAGAGCGATACAGCTATCTTTAACCGACAACTTTGAACAACAGATGCAGCAAGGCCGACCGGCGACGGTGATTTTGGATGCCGATCATTCGGATGATCGCTTGCTAAGCTCCATCCGGCGCATCGAGCGGGCACTGGGGCGCTACAACAGCGAGGTGGCCCAACTGCGGCTGATGGCGCGTGGTATTGATCCGGCGCTGATGCAACCGGTGGATGTGCAAATCCATGATCAGGCAACGCCGGATTCGCGTGGTGGCATGTTTTTGGGGATTGCTACCCTGACCATCATTCTGACCTTGTTTTACGCCGCCATGAACCTGGCCATTGATACCAGTGCCGGTGAGCGTGAACGCAACTCCCTGACCTTGTTGCTCAGTCAGCCATTGCTAAGCTGGCAGCTGGTTGTCGCCAAAGTGCTGGCCATTACCAGCTTTTCCATGCTGGGTCTTGTGGTCATTTTAGTCGTTTCCAAGTTTGCTTATGGCCTGGTGCCCTGGGAGCAATTGGGCTTTACCATTCGTTTGAATGCCGACTTTATGGTGTTTACGCTGTTGATTGGCCTGCCGTTGGCGCTGCTGTCAGCCAGTTTGCAAGTCTTGGTTTCGTTTTTGGCCAAGTCGTTCAAAGAAGCGCAAACCTACGTCACCATGGTACTCTTTATTCCACTGACGTTGAGTATGGTCACCACCTACAACATTGCCACCGACTACGTGCAATGGTTGCCGATTGCAGCACAGCAGCAAGCGATGATTGAGTATTTAAAAGGAAGTGCGCTGCCACTACCGCAATTGCTGGTCTCCACCCTGCTAACCTTGCTGCTTTTTGTCCTGTTCAGCTATGGCAGCAGCCGGCTGCTGAAAAGCGAAAAAGTTGTCTTTGGTCTGTGATGCCCAACCCCGGTGGTGGCACCGGGGTTGTCTTTAGCGCCACTCAACAAACTTAATGGACTGCTCTGCCGGCTGATAAATGGTGAGAAAAACCGTGTTTGCCGAGTGCGGATCAGGTTGCAATTGGACAATCTGGTAAGGAATGTCCCAAACTTGGCTTTGCTCTGGATTGCCTGGCAAGGTTCTGGCCACAGTGCCCATGATGTTAAAACGATAAATGGCCTCTTGCTGGAATCGCATCACCGGGAACCACTGGCTTTCTTCATCAGCGGCCAGTACCGGGCTATCCTGGCGGCCACCATCGACATAACGCAGCAGTTGGCCCGCTCTGTGGTAGTGCAGTCGGCCTGCTGCATCGACCACCGGATGGGTGGCAGGAAGATGACTTTTTTGCTGCCATTGCTCACTGAACAAATCGTAGGACCAGACAAACTCACCGCTTGGTTGCACTTTGACCAGATAAAGCCCACTGCTATCGGCTTTCCAAACGGGCCGCCCCATAGTGCCTTGCTCACTTTTTTGCCGCAGGTGTCGTTGCTGAATATCCAATACATACAAATTGCCGGCCTTGGAAAACGCGATCATCCGGCCGTTGGGTGACCAGGCGAGATCGGCAATGGGACTGCTGGAGTCGGCCAGTTCGGTCAATTGTTGCAAACCATCCTCGCTCTGCAGCCACAACTGCCAGCTGCCGGTAAAGTCTGCCGAAAACACCGCACGATCGCTTTGGGTCGGATCCAGTGCAACGGCCATGGTGTTGCCTGCCGCATGCAGCAGGGGGGTGATTTCAACTGCTGAATCATCGTCATTCAGATTAACTTTTACGATCTGAAAGTTGTGCTGCTTGGTGCTGATGCTTAAGGGAGAGGTGTACGCCTGATGGTCGGAATAAAGGCTAAGCTCGCCAATCCGCGTGCTATCGGGCAGCAGCTTTAACTGCATCTCTTTGCTGTGCACATCAATGTAGACCAAAGCGTCATAGGCTGGGATGACCAGATAGCGGTCATCCAGGCTCCAGCTCAGATCAAGCAGCAGTGCGCTAAAGTCAAAGCGATACAGCAGTTGATGTTCCCGACTGGCCGGATCGTAGAGGTAAAGGTAAGGTTTGCTTTCATCATTGTAATAGAGGTACGCCAAACGCTCACCTGAGCGGGACAGTGCCAGCAAAGAGGCGCCAATTCCGGATTCCGGCGCACTGAGCAGCACCCGTTGATTGCCTGACTCAAGTTGCTTCGCCATCAGGCTGGCCGGCGTAAAGGGCCCCTTGGCCGAATCGGTGTAATACAGCGTCTTGCCATCGCGACTCAGTTGCGCAACCCCAAATACCAAACCTCTGCAGGCACTTAAGGTCTGCACCTCGTAAAGCGGATACTGCTCCAGCTGATACAGCCGGTAGTAACAACTGCCATCCTGAGTGCCAAGCTCCATGGTTAAAAGCTGCTGGCTGTCGGGTTGCCAGCTTTGCAGACTGATCAGAGTATGCTCCCGTTCCAGCACCAAATCTTGCAAGCTTAAGGGGTTGAGCAAAGAGCGGACTATGGTGCGGACACTGCCGTCTGGCTGAGTGTGGTTGAAGGCGAGTAAGCTGTTATCCGGTGACAGCAAAGGCCTGGACTCAACGCCCTTGTACCAGGTTACTTTTTGCTGTTGG
>SKGJ01000346.1 GCA_007117525.1 Alkalimonas sp. | reverse complement strand
ACCATGGTTGAGCGGGAGCGGATTGGCCGCGATCTGCACGATATTTTGGGGCATACCTTGTCCAGCATTATTTTAAAAGCCGATTTAGCTGAAAAGCTGCTGGCGCACCAACAAGCAGAGGCTGCCCGGCAACAGCTTGGCGAGTTAAGCCAAATTGCGCGGGATGCGCTCAGTCAGGTGCGGCAAAGTGTGTCTGGCTACAAACATCAGGGCTTAACGGCAGAAGTAACCAAACTGCTGAATCGCTTGCGCGATGCGGGGTTTCAGGCCGAGCTGCACGGGGAGCTGCCTAATTTGGATCCTCGCCGTGAAACAGCCGTGGTGTTGGCCTTAACCGAGTTGGTGACCAACATCATGCGCCACAGCCAGGGCGATAGTTGCCAATTACGCTTTGTGCAGCAGGGGAAGCAATTGCACATTCAGCTGCATGACAACGGCCGTTGCTCTGAACTCAAAGAAGGAAATGGCCTGACCGGCTTGCGCGAACGCTTGGCGGCCATTGGAGCCTCGCTGGCGCTGGTGCAAGGCGATGGCATGACGGCCAGCATTCAACTTCCATTGCAGGAGCCAACCGCATGAAAATTCTATTGGCCGAAGATCAGGCGATGGTGCGAACGGCCCTGGCCAGTTTGCTACGATTGGAATCCGGTTTCGAGGTTACGGAAGCCGCAGATGGTAACCAGGCGCTGACACTGTTAAAACAAGCTTCTTTTGACTTGCTGCTTAGCGACATCGAAATGCCCGGAAAAACCGGCATTGAGCTGGCGCTCTACATACAGCAGCAACAATTAGCCACCCAAGTGGTGATTATCACCACTTTTGGTCGTGCCGGCTATGTCAAACGGGCGATGGATGCAGGCGTCGGTGGTTTTTTGTTAAAAGACGCCCCAGTTGAACAGTTGGTGCAAGCCATTGCGCAAGTGATGGCCGGTAAAAAAGTGGTTGATAGCGAGCTGTTGTTAAATTCACTGGGTGAGCAGGACCCGCTTAGCGAAAAAGAGCGGCAGGCCTTGCGTTTGGCTGCTGATGGTAAGAGTACCAGCGACATAGCTGCAGCGCTGTTTATTGCCGAAGGCACAGCACGCAATTACCTGTCGGAGGCCATCAGCAAGCTGAATGCCGCCAACCGCATTGATGCCGCCCGCATCGCCCGGCAAAAAGGCTGGTTGTAAGGCGTGCTTAGCGATTATACTGCCGGGAATTCATAATCTGTTCAGCCAAAGGCTTGCAGAATGCCACCTTTTTGATAACTCCTTAACCTGAATACTGCATCCGATGATCACTCGCACACGCACTTTCTTGACGGCTTCTTTCTTGTTGATGACTCCGATGGTACAGGCGGCCTTGGGCTGGCATGGGCCGGAGCCTTTTCGGTTGGACCGGCTGGATGGCCGCCAGTTTGATTACAACAAAGAAAGTTTTTTGCAGCGCTTAAGCTTTACCGAGCAGCCGTTGCAAGGGCAGCAGCTTTGGTGGCAGCAAAATGGCTGGTACGGCAGCGGCGGCAGCAGCCGTGGCAAGGAGTTTTACATTCACTCACTGCTGCAACAGCGTCTGACCTTTGATGCGCCGGTTTTTTTGGGTGTGCGCCATAAACGCTCGGAGGATTTGGATGGCGTCTATGACCGTACCTTGTTTGGTGCGGGCTATCAAAGTGCTCAGGGCTGGGATCTGGGCATTTGGGGTGAAGTCAATGTCGCCAAAGACGACATGGATATCCAGCTGGAAGCCAACCGCGTCTTTGCCGATGGCAGCTGGTTGACCGGTGCTGTGGTCTTTACCGATCTGCAATACAACAGCAAAACCTATGGCGAGAACCGTTATCAGCAATACCCAATAACGCTTTACGCGACGGGTGGCACAGAGTTGGCCGGACAGCGTCTGGCGGCATTTGTGAATCTGAACTTAAAAGCCCGTTACGACAATCTTGAACAGCAGCAAAGCTTTTCCGATGAGCAAGTTTCAGCGGGCATCAGTTGGCAGCGGAAGCTGACCGAACAGCATCAGCTGACACTGGAAGCGCAGGGGCTCTATGGCCAGCGCAGCGCTGAAGCACTGACAGAACAATCAGAAGCCTTGTCCTGGCAACTGACCCGACGTTTCCAGCAGTTGACGCTGGAGTGGCAGTGGTTTGCCCATGCGCAGCAGCCAGCGCTGGGCCTGCAGGCCAGTCGGCTGGATGAAAACGACAGCCGCTTTGCCGCTGGCGATAGGGCTGCTGAATACCGGCGCGAAGCTTTTGCCTACTTCCGGCTGGAGCGGCCATGGAGCGAGCAATGGTCCTGGCGTCCTACCTTCTACGCGGGTTATGCCAGCGTGCGCAGCGAGCTTCGCATCCACAGCGATGAGCCATTGCACGACCGGGCCTGGTTAGGCAAATTCAGCCCAAACTGGGTCTGGCATTTAAGTGCTCAGACTGGGGCTTACCTGCTGATCAACCCCACAGTCAAGCTGCACAACCTGCAGTTTGGTGGTGGCAATATTCAGGTCCATATTCCGTTTTAACCCTTATTCCACAAGTTCTGATGCGCTGGCTGGCTAAAAAAGTCGTTTGGTTGCCAGCAGCGCGGTAACCACTGACGTAAAAAACGCTGCTCGGCATCGGCAAAAAGTTTCGTCAGGATCTCACGCAGCCGATCTTGCGGCACCACTTCCAACTGCTTGCGGGCAGATCGGAAGTACAGGTTTTGTGCTGTCGGCACCAGACTGTCCTTGCCGGTATTGCGGTACTGCAAATCCCGGGTCACCACCCGGCATTGGGGGACATGAGGCTCCGCCGGATAGAGCGCATTCACAATGGCAAACTCGTATTTATCCCGGCCTTTGGGGCTGGGTTTTGACGGGATAAAGGCCAGACCATAGCCCTGCGGAAACAGCCCTGTGATGCGCAGCAGCTGGTCGACCCAATCTGCACTGTATTGCTGCTGCTGCACCCCTTGCCGTAACAGCAGAGCGGCTTTAGGCAGGGCTTCGTAGTTAAAGCGCTTGCGGCCAGGCATCACGATGGACGCATACACTTGCGGCACTTTAAGCAAATTTCCACGGCCCTGTCCTGCGACCTGAGCGGCTTCGAGCAGCTCAGTAATCCATTGTTGCTGTGTTTGTTGCTGCTGTTCATGGCGGAGCCGGTCGGCTTTGTCTTTGCCCTGATAGGGCCAGGCACCAAGACCGTGGCGCAACAATGCAAGACTGCCTTGATGGCTTTGCAGTAAAAACTGATAGCGGGCCTCGTTGTCGAGCTCGGTCAGCGGATCCAGTCGGCGCTCGGCATTGAACAGCAGCCTTTGGGCGGAATCATGCAGCTGGCCATATTCCTGCAGCATCACGGCCAGCAATACCGGCAGCTGCAGATGGTTGCGGTAGGGGCAATGCAGGGCAGCTTCAGGCTGGCGTGCTTGCCAAATCAGCTGCCAGCTGGCAGGCATCAACTCCTGCTCCAGCCGGTGCTGCAGCAAGCGCAAGGTGAGCGTCATTTTGTAGAGCAGCTTGTAACTGAACTGCACTTCCAAAGAGCGCTTGGACTCGGTGGGCACCAAGAGTTGCAGGCTGCCCAGTAACCTGGCAGATCGCATCAGGGTTTCGGCTTTGCTTTCCCCTTCACAGAGTTGCAGCAGCTGTTCGCAGCAGCTAATGGTTTGCTCAAGTCGCTGCAAGCGCTGCTGCTCCAACTGATGGCTCAGGGCGGTATAACGGCGACGGTAGTCGCTCAGAGCCGGGTCTTTGTCTGCCCGTGCCTGACGCCAGCGTTGCTCGGTTTGCTGCAACTCTGCCAGCGCACCTTCGTCCTGCTGAAAATAAGCGCGCATCAAACCGAACAGAGACTGCTGTGGCTGACTGGGGTGATACAGCATCTGCAGCAGGCTATGTAGTTGACGTATAAAGACATTGCTTGCCGGTTTTTTGCTGGGTGTTTTTACCAAATCTGTACTCCATCATGGCAAGACTATGAGCTTAAACATACGCGATCCGCTTTAAAAGTAAAGGTCTCCACCTGGCCTGCTGTTGCCATTTGTTGGTGCAACTGATGATAAAAAGTTCGGTGTATGAATACGTATTCATCTTGTCCATTGGTTATTTTCTGTCCATAACAGTGCAAGGCATCACCGATGCCGGGTGGGCTGTTGCGACAGGGTGCAATAGGAAGTGCCTGCCATAACAACAAAAAAACCGGGGACAACAGACATGTTGAAGACCAAAAAAACACTGCTGACACTGGCGCTTGCGGCTGGTACCAGCGGTTTTGTCGTGGCTGAAACGGAGCCGGCTGCGGTCACCGCCAGCGACGATCAAGTGGAAGTGATTCAGGTGCGGGGTTTTGCCAGCAGCTTGTTTCGCTCTCTGGATGCCAAGCGTTACAGTGACATTGTATCCGAGACCATTTCGGCCGATGACTTAGGGGCCTTGCCGGATGTGTCGATGGCCGATGCGCTGACACGGCTGCCGGGCATTTCGGCCGTCCGCACCGGCGGCCAGGCTGCCGAGATCAATATCCGCGGAATGTCGGGCGGCTTTGTTTTTTCCACCTTAAATGGCCGTGAGCAGGTGTCTACCAGTGGCAAGCGTAATATTGAATTTGATCAGTACCCGTCGGAGTTGATCAACTCGGCTGCTGTGTACAAGTCACCGAAAGCCTCTTTGATTGAAGGAGGGGTGGCCGGAACCGTTGAGCTCGAAACGGCCAGCCCATTACGCAATACAGAACAGCACACCTTCACCGTGAATCTGCGCGGCATGAAAAATGATCGCGCCAGTGAAGTGCCGGATGGCCAGAGTGTGGGTCATCGCTTTAGTTTTTCCTATCAGGGCAAGTACCTTGACGACACTCTGGGGCTGGCGCTGGGGTATGCCCGTTTGTATCAGCCCAGTGTCGCCACCCAATTTATTGGCCTGGCGTACAATGCGCAAAAAGATGTCACCGGCAATGGTGAGATGGAATTT
>SKGJ01000102.1 GCA_007117525.1 Alkalimonas sp. | reverse complement strand
CTGTGGTGTCGGAGCCCATTCAGTCAAGCCATCCAGCATGTGATCGACACCAAAGTTGCCAAGGGCGGTACCAAAGAACACCGGGGTCAGCTCGCCTTTTAAGAACAGCTCCTGATCAAAGGGATGGCTGGCGCCCTGCACCAGTTCCAGCTCATCGCGCAGGGTTTCAGCTAAAGAGCCAATGGTTGCATCCAGTTCAGGGTTATTGATGCCGGCAATGATGCGAACATCCTGAATGGTGTGGCCCATGCCCGATTTGTACAGGATAACTTCATCCCGCAGCAGGTGATAGATCCCTTTGAACTCTTTGCCGCAGCCAATCGGCCAGGTGATAGGCGCACAGGCGATGTTCAGGACGCTCTCAACTTCATCCAGCAGATCAATAGGATCGCGGATATCCCGGTCCATTTTGTTCATAAAGGTCAGAATGGGTGTATCGCGCAGCCGGGTCACTTCCATCAGCTTGATGGTTCGCTCCTCAACCCCTTTGGCAGCATCAATCACCATCAGGCACGAGTCCACTGCTGTCAGGGTGCGGTAGGTATCTTCCGAGAAATCTTCGTGACCTGGGGTATCGAGCAGGTTGACCAGGCAGTGGTTGTACGGAAACTGCATCACCGAGGTGGTGACTGAGATGCCCCGCTCTTTTTCCATTTCCATCCAGTCGGAGGTAGCAAACTGCCCCGACTTTTTGCCTTTGACAGTGCCGGCTTTTTGGATCAAAGCCCCGAATAACAACACCTTTTCGGTGATGGTGGTTTTACCCGCATCGGGGTGACTGATGATAGCGAAGGTACGCCGGCTGTCGATTTCCTGCTGTAACTGTTGGTTGCTCATTCAATACTCGTCGCGACAATAGCAAAATGTAGCGGCCCAGTTGGGTACCGCTGCCATTGAAAAAATTTGCCGCATTTTACCGCGAATGGCGGAACGGGGGAAATTTAATTGCTTGTTTTGCTCAGGCAAACTGAGTCAGGTACCGCACCACTTGCTGTTCCAGCCAGCTGGCAACACGCCCCATGGCATAACCTTGTTCGCAAATCAGTTGGTAAGACTGCCAGCTGAGCGACCCTGGATGTTTCAGTACCCGCAGCTGCTCGGCTTTAAGTTGCTCCATAATCACCGGTTGCGGCAGTCGCGACCAGCCGGCACCACTGATCACCGCATCCCGAATCAGCTCAAACTGAGTCAGTGCCAGGTAATTGGAGCCCCCGGACAGTTGCGGTACCAGCAAATCATCCTGCAAGTAGGCCGTGGTGACCTGGGTAAATTGCTGCAGGTCATCGTCATGCACCAGCGGCAGACGGCAGAGCGCGTGATCCGGCCCGGCCACCATCATCACCCGCAAACCGCCCAAGGGCTGAAAGCGCAAGCTTTCGTGCGGCTCTTGCTGCTGAGCCAAGCCAAACGCCAAATCGACCGATTGCCAGTCCACCAGCTCGGTCAGCTCCTGCGGTGGCGCCAAATAGACAGAGACGCCGGTCAGTGGAAACTGTTGTTTAAGAGCAGTCATGGTTTCGCGCCAGAAACGCTCCGGCAAGGCATCGTCCCGTGCAATCCGCAGAGTCGATTCAATGCCACTGCGCTGCTGCTGACAGCGCTGCTCGATTTGCCTGGCCGATTGGAGCAAACGAATGCAATCGGGCTTAATGGCCCAGGCAATAGGCGTTGGCGTTAATTCATTGCCAGAGCGCTCGAACAAGGTCACCGCCAGCTCATCTTCAAAGCTGCTGAGTACGCTGCTGATGGTGGTACGGCTGCGGCCAAGCTGCCGGGCCGCCTCGGCGACTGAGCCTTCGTCCAACACCACCAGAAAGACTTCCGCCTGTATCACTTTCATTAGCACCCCAACCTGCCACGGGCTTTCGCTGAAAGCCACGCGAGACAATGCATCACAGCGCCGAAAAGTTCGTCGGCTAGCGATTAGTTGCCTCCAATAGATTTACCATAGAATAGCGCCAACAAAGTACATCAGCAAGCCGACTGACTGTATAGCCAGTCACTGCCGACGAATACTTTGTCACTTTTTTGCCATAAATCGAGGTTTTTATGTTGTCGCTGAACAGCCGTTCGGAGTCATCAATTCTTAAGTTTTCTGCTGCCGGTGCTGGTTTCTTTGCCCTGGTAGGCATTGGTTGGGGACTCTGGGCCCATTCCATGGCCATCGTCTTCGATGGCAGTTACTCTTTGGTGAGTTTAGGCTTGTCGCTGTTGTCTTTATTGGCGTTGAAGGTATCCACCTCACCAGCCGATAGCCGTTTTAACTTTGGTCGTTTGCCAGCCGAGCCACTGGCCATTGCGGTCAAAGGCATGGTCATTCTGCTGGTGTGCCTGGTGTCTTTCGCTGCCGCAGTGATGGCGTTGCTGGATGGAGGTCGTCAGATAGCGGCCGATAAAGCTATTTTCTTTGCTTTGCTTAGTGTCTTGGTGTGCTTCGCCATTTGGTGGCGGCTGCGCCGAGCCAACGTCTCATTGCAATCGGTGCTGGTGGAAGCCGAACAAAACCAGTGGTGGATGGACGCCGTGCTGAGCCTGGCCGTGCTGATTGGTTTCATTGTCACCTGGAGTCTTCAGTTTACCCCTTTTGCAGCCTGGGCTCTCTATGCCGATCCAGTGATGGTGATTCTGGTATCCGGTTACTTTATTCAGGTACCGCTGCGCATGGTTTTCAGCGCCATTAACGAGCTGTTGATGATAAGCCCACCGGCAGAGCTGCGGAAACAGGTCTACCGAGAGTTGGAAAACCTGGGTATTTCTCATCGTCAATGCAAAATGGCGAAAAGCGGCAGTTACTTGCTGCTGGAAGTACGGATCGGTATCAGCCGGGTTGAACAAATGCAAGGCCTGCAGCAGCAGCTGGAGCGGCAATTGGCACACTTGCCGCTGGAGCCGGTCATTTGGTTGGACTTCTACTGTCAAATCGCACGCCCACAGCAACAAGCTGCTTAATAAACTCCAGAGAACACTGTCAAGTATCCCGATGCTGGTCTGCTGTGCGCATCGGGATTTCCATTTCCATTAATCTAAGGATACAATGCGCAGGTTTTGCCGATTGCTAAACGAGGAAGCGTAATGCCTGATATTGTGGTGATGTTTTTTTTGTTGGGCCTGTTGGCAGGTATTCTGCGTTCCGATCTCACTATTCCTAAAGCTGCCTACGATACCCTGAGCTTACTGCTGATGCTCACCATCGGCTTAAAAGGCGGGATGGCGCTGCATGGCAACCTCAGCTGGCAGTTGGTACCCGAGCTTGGTAGCGTTATTCTGATCGGTGCTCTATTCCCGCTACTGCTTTATCCGGTCCTGCGCAGTCTGGTGCGTTTATCCTCGGCCGACAGTGCCAGCTTTGCAGCCCACTATGGCTCTGCCAGTGCCGGCACCTTTGCCGTGGCCTTGGCTTATGCCGAAAGCATGCAACTGACGATAGGCGCTGAAGTCACCCTCTATCTGGTAATGCTGGAGCTTCCTGCCATTATGGTAGCCTTGGCGATTTACCGCTGGCGGCAAAGTGACGGCCCGAAAACCAGCCAAAGTGCCATTTGGCACGAAACCCTAACCAACCGAGGGGTGGTGCTGCTGGCCGGTGGCGTGCTGATTGGTTATATGTATGGCCCGCAACAAGGCTCTGCCGTGACCGAGTTATTCACCAATGCCTTTAAAGGGGTGTTGGCGCTGTTCTTGCTGGAAATGGGCTTAACCGCCGCAGAAACCCTGAATCGGATATCGTTACGGTATTGGCGGGTGATTTGTTTTGCGCTGATTACACCGGTCCTTTTGGCTGTTTGCGGCATCTTTACCGGCATATGGCTTGGCCTGCCCGATGGCTCCATTCTGATTTTAGCCAGCTTAACCGCCAGTGCCTCCTACATTGCAGCGCCGGTGGCCATTCGCACCGCCATTCCTCAGGCAGATATCGGCTTGTCCTTACTGGCAGCGCTTGGCATTACCTTCCCGCTGAATGTGCTGCTGGGTATTCCGATGTACCTGCAGTTTATTCAGTGGTTGCATTAAAGAGCACTAAAGCTGCTGTCCCATCACCAGGGCATCCTCTGATCCAGAGCTGCCCTGGTAGTAGCTCTTCCGCCGGCCGGCTAATTCGAAGCCAGACGCTTGGTACAAAGCGATTGCCGCTGCATTGGATGCCCGTACTTCCAGCCATACGTGGTAACAACCACGCAGTTTTGCTTGCTGCAACATATGCTGCAACAACCTACGGCCAAAACCTTTGCCTTGTTCATCTGGTGCCACCACTATGTTAAACAAGGTGGCTTCATCCAGCACCCGCTGCGCCAGATAGTAACCACAGAGCTTACTATCTTGAAACAGCACAAAATTGAAGTATTCCGGGCTCAGGCAACTTTCAAACAATGCCTGACTCCAGGGTGCGAAAGCAGAGGCTTGTTCAATCGTCAGGATCTGCGGCAATTGCTCAGCAGCAAGCGGCTTAATCTGCAGCATCAAAGTAACGACTTAAGCACTGCCACAGCTGGCGTTTCAATGCAGTTGAGGCCAGAGTCGCTAGCTCTGGGGTTAGCAGTTGGTGCTCGCTCAATTGGCAAGCTGTGAGCTCGGGTTGAATTGACCAATGCAAGGTACCGAGCAACAGCGCCTTTTCAGCGGCAACAGGCTGCTGCTGACAAAAAGCCAACACATCCTGAACCAGACCATGGTTTAAATCCGGACAAAACTGAATGGATGAGCTGGAATCAAGGTCTTCAGATGCTGATTTGCCAGAGGATTGAAATTGCGCTTTTAGCCGCAATGGCTGGATGCCAAGGACTTTTAACAGCTGGCGTTGAGATGCATTAAACACAGGTGATACCTTTGTCTGTAGCACATTCTGTGCTCAGACCAAAGTGGCAGGGGCAGAGGGATTCGAACCCCCAACCGTCGGTTTTGGAGACCGCTGTTCTACCAATTGGAACTATGCCCCTACGTTTGGT
>SKGJ01000326.1 GCA_007117525.1 Alkalimonas sp. | reverse complement strand
GTTAGCGACGTTGGCGCTGGTGGTGCTTATTTTTGATGCCTATGTCTACCGTAGCCTAGGCTACCACATCGGCAATACCGCCTGGCCGCAAACCATCGAGCTGATGCGCTCACAGATTGTGACCAATCTTCGCAACTTTGTGCTGATTGTCAGCTTAAGCGCCGTTGCCATTTTGGCGGTGCAGCTGATTGTGAGCAATTACTGCTGGAAAAAAGTCAGCCGCTTGCAAGCCACAGGCTTTGGCCGCCCAATTTGGGTATTCTTTGTGGGCAGCTTTGCCCTGAGTCATTTGATTCATATCTGGGCCGATGCACAACTGAACCTCGATGTGGTGCGTCAGGACAATGTCCTGCCGTTAAGCTATCCGGCCACGGCCAAAAGCTTTCTGGCCAGACATCGCCTACTAGACCGCTCTGAGCGCGCCAGCAGCCATCAACAACAACTGGATGCACTGGATTACCTAAAAACGGTTGATGCACAGTTGCAGTGTGATCAGCTCTTGCCAGCCCGGCCCCCTTTAACCTTGATTGTGCTGCCAGCTCTGGATAGCAGCCAACGACAACAGCTGGATGGATTGGGTTTAAGAGATTTAGCGCCCCATTTTGCGCCAACCGAGCCCGCTGAAGCCTTGTATCAGCTATTTTTTGGCCAGTTTGCCGATGCAAATCAATTGCAGCAGCAACTGAGTCAGCCCCCTTTTTGGTTGACGCAACAAGCCGACCGCTTTAGTGTTTCTATCCAAAGTCAGTCGACAGACATACCCGAGTGGCTACACCACTTCAGTCAACCGGATGCACCAGTGCAAGTGGTTTTCCATGACATGGCTGGATTACTGGAGTTGCCTGAGCAAGGGCCTGTTCTGATTTTGGAGCTTTCCGCTCAGCACCGTCAGTGGCGCCTGGCCCCGGTTCAGGCTTGGTATCGCTGGCCAGAGCTACGACAACAAATCCAGCCCGCGGCCAGTCTGCATTTGGATCTGCTACCTACCCTGCTGGCCTATGCCGGCTGTGAAAGTCGCCCTCAACTTGCTGGTGATAACCTGTTAGCTCCACGGAACTTGCCCAAGCTGGCAATCAGTCAGCATGAAATTTACAGTTTTTACAAAGATAAGCTGGTGATTATCCGTGATGACCACAGCTTTGGAATTTGGTCAGCCGCGACTGGTTTACCGTTGAATGAGCGTTTTGACATGCCGATGCTGGTCGATGCGCTGCAACGATTGCCCAAGCCGGCAACTGATTAATTGCACTCATGAAGCATCTCCTCACTCCAAGGAACAACCAATGCTGGCACTAGGAAAACAAAACCGTCTTGCAGTCAAAAAAGAAGTCGACTTCGGTTACTTTCTGGATGGATTGGAATGGGGAGACATCTTACTTCCGAAGCGTTATGCTCCTGCTGGGCTTGAAATTGGCCAGCTGCTGAATGTGTTCTTGTACTTGGACTCGGATGATCAACTGATCGCAACCACCGAAATACCCAAGATCCAGGTTGGCCAGTTTGCCCTTTTGACCGCAGTGGATGTCAACAAGGTTGGCGCTTTTCTCGACTGGGGGCTAAGCAAAGACTTGCTGGTACCTTACAGCGAACAACCTATCCCAATGCAAACAGGCAAACGCTATCTGGTGCATTGCCTGGTGGATAAAAGCAACCGCATCATTGGCTCGGCCAAACTTGATAAGTTTTTGGATAAAGTTCCGGCAAGCTATCAGGAAAAACAAACCGTATCCGTTATCATTGCCAACCACACCGATCTTGGCTACAAGGCCATTATCAACCAACAACACTGGGGTTTGCTGTTTAAAGATCAGCTGAAAGAGCGGCTTTACCCAGGGCAGCAGCTAACGGCCTACATTCGGCAAGTTCGCCCTGATGGCAAAATTGATTTAAGCCTTAACCCAATAGGCGCTGCCAAAGCAACAACACTGGAGCCGGCTATTTTAGAAACATTGCAGCAGGCAGGCGGTTTTCTGCCTTTGCACGATAAAAGCAGCCCAGAGGCCATCTATCAGCAATTTTCAGCAAGCAAAAAAGCATTCAAGCAAGCCATTGGTCGCTTGTTCAAAGCGAAGAAAATTCGCATTGAGCAAGATGGCATTTACCTAGCTTAAGGCCCGGTGTTTTAACCAGTCCAGCGCCTGTGAAGCGGTTAAGGGCCGGGCAAACCAATAGCCCTGACCATAGTCGCAACCAAGGCGCTGCAACACCTGCTGCTGCTCCAAGCTTTCAATGCCTTCGGCCACCACAGTGAGATGCAATGTTTTTGCGAGCGCAATGATGGTATTAACAATAGGATGATCCCGACCATCGTCTTGCATATTGGTGATAAAGCTGCGATCAATTTTCAGCACATCCAGCTTAAACTCGCTGAGATAGCTCAAGCTGGAGTAACCAGTACCAAAGTCATCCAACAAAATGCATATCCCTAAATCACGCAGCTGCTGCAACGTTTCTTTGGCCTGCACTATGTTGTCAATCAAAGCCCGCTCGGTCAGCTCCAACGCCAGTGCCTGCGCCGGAATACCGTATTGTTTCAGCAATTGCTGCAACCAGTGTACAAAGCCAGGTTCGCCTAAAGTACTGCCACAAACATTGACGCTGATGTAAAAACGGTGGCCTGCCGCAAACCAGTAAGCCGCCTGGCGTACAGCCTGACGCAACACGTAGTGATCCAACCGGACAATTAACTGACTCTGCTCCGCTACAGGAATAAAATCGTCCGGCATCACTAGCCCCTGCTCTGGATGCTGCCATCGAACCAAGGCTTCAAAGCCTTTGATGGCATTGTTCTCCAATGCAATAATCGGCTGAAACAGCAAGTGCAGCTGATTGTCATTCAGCGCGACTTTAAGTGCTTGCTCAATGTTCCAGCCTGGCAATTCATCGGCCTGCATGCTTTCATCGTAGATGCGATAAACACCCCGCCCGTCCCGCTTCGCCTCGTACATGGCAATATCAGCCCGACGGATCAGCTCATCCGGGATCAGGCCGGGAGCATCCAGCTGACAATAACTAATGCCGATACTGGCGGAGGCCAACAGTGCCAACTCATTGACTTCTACCGGTCGCTGCAGAGCCGTTAAAATTCGTTGAGCGACTTCTTCTATAGTGCTGATGCTGTCCACGTCTTCCAGCAAAATAGCGAACTCATCCCCACCTAATCGGGCCAAGGTATCGCTTTGCCGCATGCATTTTTTTAGTTGCTGACTCACTGCGACCAAAAATGCATCGCCAACCGCATGACCATGGGTATCATTGACAGCTTTGAATTTGTCCAAATCAAGGTACATCACGGCCAGCTGCTGCTCTGGGAAGCGCTGCATCCGTAAAAAAGCATGGTGCACCCGATCCAGAAACAGCGCACGATTGGGCAGACCGGTTAAATTATCGTGCAACGCCTGATGCTGTAACTTTCGCTCTGAAAACACCCGTTCCAGTGCATTGGAGATGTGTTGGGCAACAAAGGTCAGTAACTCCAGATCACTTCCATCATAGCTAATTTGCTCGATGTAACTTTGTACCACCACCACACCATGCACACTGTCGCCAGAGTGAAATGGGATCCCAAGCCAACACTCGGGCATCACACCATAGGCTTTCAGCTGCTGTTGTTCATAAAAAGCGGTGAATTGCTGGCGGTTCAGCAACAAAGGGCGATCGGTACGGAATACGTAGCCGGTTAAACTGTTCTTAAGAATTTCTTTCGGATAGACCGCACTGGGTTCGAGATCACCGCGCGTATCGACGTAATAAGGAAAATACAAGTGTTCCTTCTCTTCATCGTACAGCGCAATAAAAAAGTTAGGCGCATAAATCAATGCACTAACAATCTGGTGCACATGGCTGTAAAACTCGGTTAAATCATCGGCAAAATAGGAAAAAGCGGCAATTTCATAGAGGGATTTTTGCAGTTTTTCAGCATACTCGAGTTTCTCAACCGAAGCTTCAAGCTGCACCTGGGTTTGTAAGCGGCGCAATTTACTGGCCAGAATCAACGCGACTGTATCCAGTAACGCTTGATGCCGCTCAGTGAAGTAACCGGCCTGTTGATGTTCTGAGTCAATTACCGCCAGCACTTCACCTTCATCGACCACAGGCACTGCCAGCTCTGACAAACTTTGCACCCGATCCAATACGTAATGTTCACACAAGCGGGTATCTTGCACCAACTGGGTTTGCCGTTTGTATGCACAAAACCCAACAATACCCTGCTGCAGACTTAATTGCTGGAGCTCTGCATTGGCTTGGCTGGTTTGGGTTCGTAAACCAGCTTCCGAGTATCGAGTCAGTTGTTGCTCTTCATTAAGCAGGAAAATCGTGCAATCTTCAAAACCAAGTTCGGTGCAAAGAGTTTGCACCACGAAGTCCGTCACCGCCTGTACGTCATTCAGTTGATGCAACTCGATCGACAACTGATTGACGATACGCAAATCGTGGTTTTGCTCTGACAGCTCGGCTAAGCGTTGTTTCAGACTGCTCGTTGTGCTGTCATCGGTGTGGCGCTTACTCATGGCTGCTGCTTGGCATTCACATTATTGATCTCTGTTACTTGCTTATAGCATAGAACAAGGAGTAGAAACCAGCAGAAAACCAATTGGACCAATAAGTTGCTCAGGCTTTAACCGACTGCCGGAAAATCCTGTCGGTTGTCAGGTTTAGACAGCACCAGATGCACAGTGCTGGTTGCCCGCTCTAGGAAGCCACCCTCGCAATAACAGAGGTAGTAATGCCACAGCCGGATAAAGTTGCGATCATAGCCCTGACGCAAGACTTCTTCCTTTTGTTGTAAAAAACGTTCGCACCAATGACGCAGTGTTTTCGCATAATCCAGACCAATGTCCTGCAGTTGGCGAATCACCAAATCGGTGTGCCGGCTGACCGCTTCTGACATTCGGTGCACCGAAGGCAGACAGCCACCAGGGAAGATGTAGCGCTTAATGAAATCGACTTCGC
>SKGJ01000185.1 GCA_007117525.1 Alkalimonas sp. | reverse complement strand
TTTGAAGTCAGACATGGTCTGTCCTCCTTGGTTTGGTCCGAAGCCCTGGTATCTGAACAGGGCTGCAGGTTAAGCGTGCACAGCACGGTATTGCTTAATTTATAGACGCTGTAAACTTAACTTAACCTGAACTAAGGGTCAGCTACAAGAGCCAGAGGGGGAGTTAGGGCATATAGCGTTGTTTTTTATGCGCTTTAATTTTGGTCAGATCCACCAGTACCAAACCATCAATGCAATCGGCAAAGGCCGGATCGATGCCAAAATCCAAAAAGTGCGCCCCCCCTGGCTCACAAAGCTCGCTGTATTGCTTGTAAAGGGTAGGAACGGTCAGCCCCATATTGGCCAGCAAATGCTTTAACTGGGTAAAGTCGGCTCCATAGTCGTTGCCGGAGAAATGCTGCCGCAGTTCGGGCAGCAGTTGCTCATTTAACAGGTAAGGGTGGCGCGAGACAGCAGGCGATTGTGGGTGGTGAAAGTACAAGTGATAAAAATACACCATCAAATCCCGGGCGGCTTTCGGGTAGCTGTTGGATAAGCTGACTGCACCATAGAGGTAGCGTATGTCGGGTCGTGTTTTCAGATAGGCCCCAATGCCGTACCAGAGGTAATCCAGGCTGCGCTTGCCCCAATATTTAGGTTGGACAAAGCTTCGGCCCAGTTCCAGACCCGCAGCAAGGTAGGGCTGCATCCCTGCGGAAAAGTCGAATAAGGCATCGCAGTACAGCCCTTGTTGGCCTTGCGTTGCCAGCACCTGAGCGGTATCGGCAAAGCGGTAGCTGCCGATGATCTCGAGTTCTCTGGGATCCCATAAAATCAAATGCTGATACCAGCTGTCATAGGGATCGCAATCCCGGCGTTTGCCGCTGCCTTCACCAACAGCGCGAAAAGCGATTTCGCGCAAGCGGCCAATTTCACGCAGGATGGGCGAGCTTCCCTGATGCTGGTAGAGATAGATTTGTTTCTGATCGGCGGTTTCCCCCAGCAACTGGCAAGATTCGACCGCTTTTTTCAGCGCCTTGCGGTCTTCCGGTAAGGCAATGCCGCTTTGGGTTTTAAACAGCGGGGCTTTGTCACTGGCCAGACGGTACAAATGCTTTTTAAACAACTTGGCTCTGGATTGCGGCTCCAGTGCCAGGCTGGCAAAACTTTCAAAGGGGATCAGCTCACCAATGCGAATGTGCAGCTGCTTTTGGCGTTGGCGAAACATTTCCCGCACCAGCATCAGGGTCGCCAGCGGTTTGTACAGCATGGAAACGCAGTAAAACTGCCAGGAGTTTCGGCCTTGCAGATGAATCGGCAAGATGGGGGCTTTGGCCTGCGTTGCAAAGCGCAGGAAACCATGCTGCCAGCGACCATCCCGGATGCCATTGGGCTTTAAGCGGGAAACTTCCCCGGCGGGAAAAATAATCAGGGCTCCTTCTTGCTGCAAGTGGCCGCTGATTTGGGTTAACAGCTCGCGTCGGGTTTTTCCTTGCATCGCATCGACAGGAAACAGCAAGGGGTGCAGTGGCGGCAGGGCCATCAGCATTTGGTTGGCAATAATTTTGACGTCGGGCCGAATGTCGCTGATCAGTTTGATCAGTGCCAGACCATCCAAAGAGCCAATCGGATGGTTGGCAATAATGACCACCCGGCCATCGGCGGGTATCCGTTCCAGCTCCTGCTCACGGACTGTGGTTTGAAACTGAAAGTAATCCAGGACTTGTTCGACAAAGTCCAGTCCTTGCAGGTGCGGGTAGTGCTCGGCAAAGTGGATGAAGTCTTTTTCATGCAGCAAGCGTCGTAGCAGGAAGGTGCCAATTTTACTGAGAAAGGGCCTGGTGGTGAGCTGCGGCATTTGTTGCTGCAGCATTTGTTCAACATTGAACATGATTGACGTCCTGCAAACCGGAGGCTTTCACACTAAAGCCTGGTTGTGGCAGTTTGATGGCGTTTGTATGACCTTTCGATGACGCCTCAGGCGACCTTGGTCAGTGACGAGACCCGATCTGCTTCGGCTTCAGGCCAGACTGCAATCTGCCGGCAATGCTCGGCGCAGTGATAGAGTGCCAGGCTGCCGTCCGGTGTTTCAACCAAAGCGGTACAGCTGTCAATCCAGTCGCCATCGTTGCAGTACAGGATGCCGTCTTGCAAGGTGATCTCCGGGTGATGAATATGGCCGCAGACAATGCCATCGTAGCCACCGCGCTTTGCTCGTGCGATGGCGGCATCGCGGTAGCGCGCTATGGCCTGACGGGCTCCGGGAACTTTGCTCTTAATCAGCGCCGATAAACTAAAGTAGGGGCGGCCAAGCAGCCGGCGCAGACGTTGGTTCCAGCGATTTAAAAACAACAGCAGATCGTAAAGGTGATCGCCAAGTCGGCGATGCCAGTGTGCCAGCTGCACATGCTTATCAAACTCGTCGCCGTGCACCAGCAACAAGCGTTGACCATTCAGGGTAATGTGTTGGCTGCGCAGCTCAACCTGAATGGCGCCAAAGTTTTTACCGGCATAGAGTCGGAACGCTTCGTCGTGGTTGCCGGGCACATAAATAATTTCGGTGCCTTGCTCTGCCATTTTCAGCAATTGGCGCACCACCTGGTTCTGTTGTACTTTCCAGAACACCTGGCGCTGCATGGCCCATAAATCCACGATATCGCCGAGCAAATAAATTTTGTCGACCTGGCATTTTTTTAAAAAGCTTAGCAGGTAGCCTGCCTGGCAATTTTTGCAGCCCAAATGAATGTCGGATAAAAACAAGGTTCGGCAGTTTAGCATCAGCTGGCACCATGGTATCTTTGGGACTGAGTCAGTCTGTTGTTCTACTGCGACAGCGGGATGACACTAGACTTAACTTTTTATGACAACGTTTTGTTGTGACAATAGGGAAGGCTCGATGATGTCGTCGATAGCACTGATCATTCCGGATAGGGATCTAACCCCCTTGGTTGCTGCTTTGCAACAACGCTTGCCGGGAGTGTCCATCCAGCAGTGGCCTGAAATCAAACAGCCTGAGCGGGTAGAGTTTGCTGTGGTCTGGAAACAACCGGCGGGCAGTCTAAAAGGTTTCCCAGCGCTAAAAGCGATCCAGAGTTATGGCGCTGGAGTGGACTCCATTTTGCGGGATCCGCATCTACCCGCAGTACCGCTCAGCCGGATTGTTGATCCCAAATTAGCCGCTGCCATGATCGACTACCTGGACACAGTGGTGGCGATGTATCGGTTGCGGCTGGATCTGTTTGCGCAGCAGCAGCGGCTGGGGCAGTGGCGGCCGAAAGGACGGCGCAAACTCAAGCAGCTCTGCGTATTGGGACTTGGTGAGCTTGGCAAGGCAGTTGCAACGCATTTTGCTGCGGCTGGCTTTCAGGTTCAGGGCTGGGCGCGAACTCCCAAAGCCTGGACGGATGTGACGACATACAGTGGTGAGGAGGGCTTTGCTGCGGCAGCTGCGGATGCGGATCTGGTGATCTGCTTATTGCCGCTGACCGCGGCAACGGAAGGCTATTTGAATGCGCAGCGTTTAGCGCAGCTAAAGCCAGGGGCCATTTTGATCAATGTTGCGCGCGGCCCCATTGTCGACGATCGGGCTTTATTGGCTGCGTTGGATCAGGAGCAGCTGGCTGCTGCCTGTCTGGATGTATTCCAGCAAGAGCCGTTGCCGGCAGAGCACCCTTTTTGGCAACACCCCAAAGTGACGGTGACGCCTCATATTTCAGCCGTGACCAACATTGAAACGGCGGCAGAGCAAATTGCTGAGAATTATCGGCGCAGTCAGGCGGGGTTGCCCTTATTGCATCCGGTTGTGCTGGAGCAAGGGTATTAGCGGGTTTCCATCCTGGCAGGCAAAACCAAAGGCTGTATAAAAACACACCTGTTGTAAATAAACTACAAGTTGTCTACACTAACCAGCGGCTTAATAAGTTAAGCTAACTTGCTCACAACAATAAAAATTAAGCGCTGAGGTATGTTTTATGAGTAAAGCGTCCAGTCGTGGTTTTGGCTTTACCGCAATCGTCGTGGTTGTTTGCCTGATGGCATTGTCCGCCTTTTTGACGAAAGCCGAAGCCTGCTGCTTCCTTTGTTGAAGTCAGGAGTGGATGGTTAAGGATGATCAGAAAACCCCGTTTTACGGGGTTTTTTATTGAGAATGAGATGGTTAGAGTCGCTTGCTGTGACGCTCGCGGTTGTCTCTTTTCTGTTGCTGGTTTTTTTGCAGCAGCACATAGCTGGCCGCATAGCCACCATGATGCCGCTGAGCTGTATGGCAGGCCAGCACTTCTGGGATCTGGCTGATCCATTTGGCGCAATAACTTTTCAGAATCGCTGGGTGAGGTTTGCTGTTGCGGCCGGTGCCGTGATGGATCAGCAAGGTACGAATGCCGCGTTGATGGCAGTCCTGGATAAAGTCAAACAGCTGCTTACGGGCTTCTTGCAGATTCTTGCCAAGCAAATTCAGGGTTGCATCCAGTTGGTACTTGCCTAAGCGCAAATTACGATAGACGCCTTCCTGAACACCATCTTTCTTGTAGTCAATCAGGTCATCGGGCTTGAGCAAGTCGACATACTCGGTGCTCAAATAGTTCGGATCAAACTCCATCGCCTGTTCGGCGGCTTCACGGCGAGCCAGTTGCGCCAGACTGGGTTGAAAATCCCCTGTCTCTGGCGCAATTTCGTTGTGTGTTAACGGCCGGACATCGGCCATTTCTTTCAGAAAGTCATTCAGTTCGTCACTAGACACAACCAGAACCGTTTATGCAATTGACCATGGCTCTAGTATACGTTGTTCTTTGCCGAACGTCATGCGGCGGAGACGGCATCCGTGTTGGCTCGGGCGGAAACTAGGGGCAAAGACTCTTCGACAGGAGACTGCTCAACATCCACGGCCTGCGCCAACAGCTGATTGGTTTTATGCCGTTGCCAGGCAAATAAACCCAGGTAGTAGGCATTGATCAGCAGTACCAGCAAGTTGGAGATC
>SKGJ01000085.1 GCA_007117525.1 Alkalimonas sp. | reverse complement strand
GCTGGATCCGCAAACTGGCACTATGGCCCTGATGCTGCCAGTTGAGCTGGTACAGCCCATCGTTCAGCTGTTGGCTAAAGTCGCCATCAAAGGCCTGCAGACTGCGGCGCAGTTTGATTAAAGCGCACAGCGCTTTCACCACCGGTTTTTGCAGCGCCTGGCGTACTTTCTCCGGCGTGAAATAGGGCCGGTTGATGTCGCGGCCGACCTGGGTGCGCTGCAGTAACTCGACATCATTTTCTGCTGCCAACAGGCCGCCGTAATAAATCTGACTGATGCCCGGACAGAACAGCTGAATGGCCCGGGCCAGCAGATAATGTTCATCGTGCTGCGCCAGTGCATCGTAGAAACTGCAGTTCACCTGATACAAGTCAACGTTATTGGCGGCATTGCCGGTGGCCAGTTTGGAGCTGCCATTGCTGTTGTGGTGAATTTGCTCCACCAGTGCATCCAGCTCTGGATCAGTCAACAAGCCAGGCTGGCCCTGATGATCGGCCGCATCGACAATGCCGATGCCATCGTGGGTATCCAGCACCGTGATGCAGTTGCGCGGGGCGATATCCAGCCAGTGTTTCAGTGCCTTGGCATCGCGACTGAACAGGGTATGCAGCACCAGCGGCGGCAGCGCGAAGTCGTACACCCAATCGCAGCGCTTGGCAATGTCGATTTGGGTTTGATGGTAACCGTGGATCTCGACCAGGCACTGCATGCCGAGCGCTTTGGCTTTGCTGCTAAGCCCGGCAATAAATTCAAAGGTTTCCGGCAACATAAAGCAGCTGGTGCCGGCTTTTTTAATGGCGTAGCCAGCCGCATCCAGCCGGATCAACTTGACGCCATTTTCAGTAAAACGCTGCAAAATCGCATCCAGATAGGCCTGGCCGGGCTCGGATTGCACATCAATGTCGATCTGGTTGGCGGTAAAGGTGGTCCAAAAGGGCAGGCTGCGACCATCGGCAAGTGTTAGCTCGGTAAAGCAGCTGGTTGGCCTTGGCCGGTAAATGGCTGCAAGTTCAGCAGGCTCTGGTGCTTGACCAAACACCTTGTCACGGGTCAGAAACAACGGCCAGTAAGGCGAGGCTTCCCCTTTAGCCAGCACATCCTGAAACTGCGCTGATTGCGCCGAGACGTGGTTGACAATCATATCCGCCATCACCGGGTAATCTCTGGCAAGGCTGGCGATGTCCTGCCAGTTGCCAAGCCGGCTGTCGACGGCGGTGTGATCGGTAGGGTCAAAACCGGCATCTTCGCCATCAATCGGCGTGTAAAAGGGCAGCAGATGCACCCCATCGAACAAGCCGCCGAGCTCCTGCTGCAGCAGCTGATGCAGCTCTGTGACACCGCCGCCGCTTAAGCGGTCAACGTAGGTGATTAACTGAATTTGATTGCTGCCCGGTAGATTGTTCATTGTCATTACCCTGAAAAAAAAGTTGCATCTTAAACGATTAAGATATAGCTTTATGGGAATGCTTCAGTTTGTCAATAGCCGGACAACAATAAAATAGCAGCGGAAATTTCGCTTCAGGCAAACCACCGACTGCCATCCGGCCAGCTGCAAGCAGAAAAGACAGGGAACCATTTGATGAATACAAAAAGCCATGCCAACAGCACGGCCAAAAGCTCGACCCAACTCAATGCTGGGCTTGCTGTTGGCGTGACCACTGAAAGCATTCAGCGCCAGGTGCGCTGGATGACCTACCTGATGTTTTTCGTCTTTGCCATGACCACCGATGCGGTGGGGGTGATTATCCCCCAGGTGATGGCCGATTATCCGCTCTCGATGTTTCAGGCTAGCGCCTTTCACTATGTGCCTATGGTGGCGATAGGCCTGGCCGGGCTTTTACTGGGCCGCCTGGCGGATAAACTGGGCCGGAAAAAGCTGATTATTGCCGGCTTGCTGCTTTATTCGCTGTCTTGTTACGCCTTTATCGCCGGCGACAGCGCGCTGTTTTTTATCCTGCTGATGGGCCTTTGTGGACTGGCGATTGGTATCTTTAAAACGGCGGCACTGGCGCTGATCGGGGATATCAGCCGCGACAGTCACAGCCATACCCGCACCATGAATACGGTCGAAGGCTTTTTTGCGCTCGGAGCCATTGCCGGCCCGGCGCTGGTGACCTTGATGATTGCCGCTTCCATCCACTGGAAGCAGTTGTATCTGCTGGCGGGCTTGCTGTGCACTGTGCTGGTGATTATTGCCGCCCGCATGCCGTATCCGCCTTATCAGGCTTCGGCGGAGCAGGTATCGCTGCGTCAATCCATGCGGCTGCTGAAAGATCGCTACGCCATGGGCTTTTCATTGGCGATAGCACTCTATGTCAGCTGCGAAGTGGCCATCTTTGTCTGGTTGCCAACCCTGCTGGCTGATTACAGCGGCCGCTTTGCGCTGCTGGCGCTGCATGCCGTCACCATCTTCTTTATTTTACGCGCGCTCGGCCGCTTTTTAGCCAGCCTGATTTTGCGCCATTTTTGCTGGAGCAGCGTGATGGCGGTGTTCACGGCGCTGATTTTCTTATGCTTTGCGCTGAGCATGCTGCTGGGCCGTGACTGGGCGCTGTGGCTGATGCCGCTGTCCGGGCTTTTTATGTCGATGATTTACCCCACACTGAACTCCAAGGGCATCAGCTGCTTTCCAAGGCAACAGCATGGTGCCGTAGCGGGTCTTATTCTGGCCTTTACCGCGCTGGCGGCTGCGGTGGCTCCAGCCCTGATGGCGCTGCTGGGCGATCTGGCCGGCGATGTGGTGGCTGGCTTTTACTTGGCTACTTTTTTTGCGGCTTTATTGGCGGCACTGATGTTGTACAACTGGCTGGCGCAACCGGCCAAAGCACAGCTGGAGAAAATGTCATCCTGACATTTTTTCAGCTGGCAAAACTTAAACGTTTAAGTTCGTGTTCCTTTAAAAATTAAAACACAGTACGATCAACACGGGAGACAAGCGATGAGACACAATCTGACAACCCCTTCACAATTGGCGTTGGCCATCAGTCTGGCACTGGGCAGCTCGTTGGCGCTGGCCGAGCCGGACGAGAGCGATGCCAGTGAGAGCACAGGCCTTGGCTTTGAGCGCATTGTGGTCACAGGTGCGGTAGCGCGTAACCAAACGGTGATGCAATCCAGCGTTTCGGTGAGCACCTTAACCACCGAAGACATTCAAATAGCGGCGCCGCGCAGTACCGCCGAGATTTTCCGTATGCTGCCGGGTGTACGCAGCGAGTCCACCGGCGGTGATGGCAATGCCAATATCGCGGTACGGGGCTTGCCGGTCGCGGCCGGTGGCGCCAAGTTTTTAACCTTGCAGGAAGATGGTTTGCCGGTAATGCAGTTTGGCGATATTGCCTTTGGTAATGCCGATATCTTTTTGCGGGCCGATTCGACCATTTCGCGGCTTGATGTTATTCGTGGTGGCTCGGCCAGTACTGCCGCCAGCAACTCACCAGGCGGTATTATCAACTTTGTCAGTAAAACCGGGCTGGAAGAGGGCGGCAGTGTTGCCTTTACCACGGGGCTGAATTACGACAGTTTTCGCACCGACTTTGAATACGGTGGCGATATCAACAACGATACCCGCTTTCACATAGGTGGCTTTGTCCGTCAGGGCGAAGGGGTACGTAACCCGGGTTATCAGGGTGAAAAAGGCTATCAACTCAAGGCCAACCTGACCAAAGAGTTCGACACTGGCTATGTGCGCTTGTATGCCAAGCATTTAAACGACCGGGTTGCCAGCTACATGCCGATGCCGATGTTTGCCGATGGCAGCTCGGTGCCGGGCTTTGATGCGCGCAAAGACACCCTGCAATCGGTCTACCTGACGCAAACAGTGCGGCTAAATGGCGACAACCAAATCTCGCGTGGCGATATCCGTAATGGCATGAACCCGGAAGTGAACAGCTTTGGATTTGAAGCCATCTTTGATCTGGACGATCATTGGACGCTGGAAAACCGTTTTCGTATTAACTCCGTCAGCGGGAATTTTATTACTTTGTTCCCGGCCGAAGTGGATAGCGCCCAAAGCATCGCCAACAGCATAGCCGGTGATGATGCTGTGGTGCGTTACGCGGTCGGGCCAAATGCCGGAGAGCGCTACAGCGCAGAGAACGCCATGCGCATTCACACCTTTGATGTGGAGCTGAATGACTTTGGCTCCATCGTGAATGATCTGAAGCTGTCGCGCCGCTTTGGCGAAGTGGATGTCACCTTTGGCTATTACATGGCCGATCAAAGCATTCGGATGTCCTGGTTGTGGAACTCTTACCTGATGGCACTCAAAGGCGACAATGCCGAGCTGCTGGATGTGTATGCGGCCGATGGCACGGCCTTTTCCGAGCAGGGCTTGCTGGCTTACGGTGTGCCGTTCTGGGGCAATTGCTGTCAGCGCAACTACGATACCGACTACAGCATCAAAGCGCCGTACCTGACGGCCAGCTGGGCCATGGGTGATCTGTCGCTGGATGCCAGTGTCCGCCGTGATATCGGTAAAGCGCGTGGCAGCTACGCCGGCGCCGTGCAAAGCAGCCGCGATATGAATGGCGATGGCATCATCAGCCAGGTCGAGCAAAGTGTGTCGGCCATTGATCTGGCCAATCCCAGTCTGGTCAATTACAGCTGGGGCTACAACTCTTACTCGGTTGGTGCCAATTACCAATTGGACAGAGACTGGGCTGTGTTTGGCCGAATCAGTAAAGGTGGCCGTGCCAATGCCGACCGTTTGCTGTTTGGCAAAGTCAATGCCGATGGCAGCGTGGCCAGAGAAGACGCCATCGATGAAGTCAAACAGTATGAATTGGGCAGCAAAAGCCGCCATGGCAATCTGAACTTGTTTGCCACGCTGTTCTTTGCCGAAACCGAAGAGCAAAACTTTGAAGCCACCACCCAGCTGTTTTTTGACCGGGTGTACCAGGCCAAGGGCATTGAACTGGAAAGCAGCTACCGTATTGGCGACTTTGATTTGCGCGGCTCCGTTACCTGGACCGACG
>SKGJ01000220.1 GCA_007117525.1 Alkalimonas sp. | reverse complement strand
GACATCTTTGGACACTCCGAACATCTCCTCACCAAACACCATCACAGCCTTGGCCGGCAAAGTTGTTTGGTACAGGGACTCGCCCTTGTGACTGGAGGTGCTCATCAGCTGATACCCGGCTTGTCGACATCGCTGCAAGGCTTCGGGCAACTTTTCACAATGCACCGCCTGGACAAACTCAGCCCCTCCGGCTGCGGTACGCACCGCCGAACCGGAATAGAGCGGCTGCGATTCAGGCAACAGCACCGCTTTGATGCCAAAGTGGGCGCAACTGCGCACTATAGCCCCAAGGTTGTGCGGGTTACTAACCCCATCCATCGCCAGGATTAAATCGCTTTTCGCGTCTTTATGCTGACGCAGGTAACGATGCAGCGGCAACGAATCGGGCTGCTGCACCAGCATCACGATGCCACCATGGTGCTGACTGCCGGCCAGTTTGTCCAGCTCGGCATCCTCCACCAGGTGATAGGCTTTTTTGGCTTTGGCCAGATACTTCATCATGGCCGCACATTTCGGTGCCTGCTGTTGATTCAGATACAACCGGATAATGGCTTCTGGCCGTCTGGCAAACAGTACCTGACAGGCTTTTTCACCATAAATTTTTTGCTCGCTAAGACGCGCTGAAGCCGCTTTATCAGGCATGGATTTTACAGCTTTGGCTGCTGTACTGCGCGAAGTCCCCCCTGCTTTTCGAACCGGTTTATCCGCCCAGGGTTTGGCGGTTTTTGCCCGGTTAGGACGGGCGGAAGAGCGTTTGGAAGAGGGAGCGCCGGACATAAACAACCTTGCGGTAGCAAAAACGCTATTGTAGCAGCTGGCATGACAAAAGAACCAGAACAGAGTATGCTGTTGCCCCTTTTTCTGACGGCGCTTTGTTATGCTCAGTTACCGCCATAGCTTTCATGCAGGCAACTTTGCCGATGTGCTAAAACATCTGGTACAGATAGCCATTCTGGATTACCTCAAACGCAAAGAGAAGCCGTTTTGTTACCACGACACCCACTCTGGCGCCGGGTTTTACAGCCTGAGCTCTGAGCACGCCAGCAAGACCGGCGAATACCAAAGTGGCATTGGGGTTTTGTTCAACCAGCCTTTACCGACCGCGCTGGAAGACGGACCGGCCGGTCATTACTTGCGGCTGATGCAGCACTTAAACGCCGATGGTGCACTGGAGTTTTACCCCGGCTCCCCGTCAATAGCGGCTCAGTTGCTGCGCCCACAGGACTCACTGCAACTGACCGAGCTGCACCCCAGTGACTTCTCACTGCTGTCACAGCACCTGGCAAAGCGTACACACTGCCGGATTGAAAAAATGGATGCTTGGGCGGGCATCAAAGCCATGCTGCCACCACTGGCACGCCGCGGCCTGGTGCTGATCGACCCGCCCTATGAACTCAGCCACGAATACGACGATGTAGTCCAAGGCTTAACCCAAGCCTTAAAACGATTTGCCAATGGCTGCTATGCCATCTGGTATCCGGTGATAGACCGCCGCCATGTCGAACACTTTGTGCAACAAATAGCAGCTTTGCCGGTTAGCAATTTGCTGCGGATCGAGTGGTGCCCGAAAGCCGACAGCGCAGGCTTCGGCATGACCGGCAGTGGCATGCTGGTGATCAACCCGCCCTATCTGCTGGCCGAGCAATGCCGGGCCTTTCTGCCCTGGCTGCAACAGCAATTGGGGGATGCAGGCCCAGCCCAGGTGACTCAATTAATTGCGGAGGCATAAACCCATGCGTGTTTTATTGGCACTTTTTGTGTTGCTATTTTCCGGCGCCAGCCTGGCATTCGGCCAGATTGGCCACCGGATGATTTGTGAGTTGGCCTATGAACAGTTAAGCCCGGCACAGCAAAGCCGGGTGGATGCCCTGCTGGCACACACTGAGTTCGACAGTTTTGCTCCGGCCTGCGTCTGGGCCGATCGACTGCGCGGACAAGAGCAGTACGATTTCGCCAGGCCCCATCATTACGTCAATATTGGCCGGGACGACCAGGTCATTACCATGGAGCACTGCCCGGATTATGGCTGCGTGCTGTCGGCCATCCAGCACCACTTTGCCCTGTTGCAGCAAGACAGCGAATCGGCCAAAGCCGCCGAATCGCTGAAATTTCTCAGCCATTTTGTCGGCGATCTGCACCAGCCACTGCATGTCGGCTATGATTTTGATCGGGGCGGCAACGATACCGGTGTGATCTTTATGGGGGAGGTCCGCAACCTCCACGGCATCTGGGATACCAGCATCCTGCTGCAACTGGGCTTTCGCGATTATCAGGCCAGCATCGACCGGTTGCGGCCTCTGCTCAACGACAGCAATCTTCAGCAATGGCAGCAAGGCGATGTGCTGGACTGGGCCAACGAGTCGGTCCAAATCGTCAAGCAAATCTATGCCGAGCATGTGCCAGGAAAGCATTTGGATGAGCGCTATGCGCTGCGCCACCAGAACACCATTGAAACCCGGCTGCTGCAAGCTGCTGCAAGGCTCGCCTGGTTGCTGCAGCAACTTTGGCCAGAGGCTGAGGTCAATTAACCCGCCAAACCAGAACCAAACGATGCTCTGCCCGCCTTGTTTTGCGGGCAGTGCAACACCTGCTCAGTAGCCCGAATTGCCAACACCTGCCCCGTTGCCGCCAGCTCCAACTCCACCCATTGTGAGCCGTAAGGCTGGATGCTTTGTCCCAGCTGCAATTGAGCCACCAGCTCCTTGCTCAGATTCAATTGCAATTCATCGCACATCGTCAATTGCCAGTTGCTCTCATGCTGCTGCAAAAGCGCCGTTCGGGTATGAATGGCTTGGCCTCGCTGTAACTGTTCTTGCTGACGCTGCCAGAGCTGCTGCAACCGATCCTCACGAGCTGCCTGCTGAGTGAGCACCGATCTGGGCTCTGCCAACCGGTGGTACTGCACCTGTCGGTAATCCGAACTTGCCGCCACCTCAATCTGGTAGAAGTCTGAGGTGGGTGACCATGGCATCCAACTGAGCAACAGCAGCATGGCAGCGCAGCCCACCACCAGCTGAGAAAGTTGCCACCAGCTACGCCAGCTGGCAGGCCGCTTGTCCCTGGCTTCGCATTCGGCCAGCAGTTGACGCTTCAAAGCAGCAGGCATCCTATGCTTTTGTTTCGCCTGTTGGTACAACGACTGCAGCTCGTCACGCTCTGAAGATGTTGGCTTATTCATTCTGCTCTCCCAGGCGCGCTTGCAAAAAACGACGGGCATAGCGCAGCCGGCTTTTCACGGTTTCGTCCAATTCGTTGGTAATACTCGAAATTTGTCCCACCGAAAAGCCCTCCAGCTGCAACATCAATGCCTCACGCTGCAGGAAAGGCAACAGTCGCAATGCCTGCTCAAACCGTTGCTGCCGCGCAACCGGACAAACAGCTAAACCCTGCGACTCTGGGTGTGCTAACTCATCTGGGCAAATCAATGATTGCCAACGCTGCTGCCGTTTTAATTCATCCAACAAGGCGTTTCGGGCAATACTGAACAGCCAGGTTTTAAAGCGGCTATCTGCCCGGAAACTGTGCCGTTTCTCCATTACTTTCAACCAGGTTTGCTGGCAGATATCCTGCGCCAGAGCTGGATCGGACTGACGCAGAATAAAGTGATAAAGATCATCACCGCAATGTTGAATCAAACCATCCAGCCATTTCGAGGCACCCGTCTTCTGATAGTGCTGCATCAGTTGATCCGGACATAAGGTGCCAGCCCAGCTCAGGGGGATCGACAGCATAGGCACACTCCTCTTACCAGTCTGTATTTTCAGCTTAGTTGGCATCCAGCGTAAAATCGAGCTGGACCTGGAGATTGGTTTGGCGAACAGCACGGCCATCCACCAGCTTAGGCTGATAGCGCCAGCGCCGCAGAGCGCGCATCGCTTCACGATTAAAGATGGTCGCAGGCTCAGCGGCTATTACTTCGACATCTTGCACCTGGCCGCTTTCATCCACCGAAAAACGCAGTTGCACCCAACCAGAGATCCCTTGTCGTGCCGCCTCAACCGGGTAACGTGGCTCAACACGTACCATGGGGGTTGCCGCAGCATCGCGAATTCCTAACCCGGACTGTGCCACTGGCTCGCTGTGCAACCCATCCAACTTAAGCTGGACTCCCGGCGTCATGTCCAAACCCGTATCAACCGGCTCGCTGCTGAGCGACATCCTTTCAGGCTGCACCAGCTCGGGTGGAGGCGTTAATCTTGGACGTGTAATGGTTGGAGTGTCATCCGGTGTTTGGTGAACCCTGACTGGCGGCACAGGTGTCGGCTCCGGCCGGACAGCCGTCGGCGCTTTCACCAATTGGTGCATCATCACAAATAAAGCAAAGGTAACAGTGGCAGCCGTTAAAGCGCTACTGACCAGGCGCGTCAGAGGCAAGGTGGACCATGCAGCTGTGTGTGTGCTTTCCATAAACAACTCCTGTATCGTGCTTGTAGTAGTTAGACGATGCAGGAGCCTATGCAGGGTTAAATTTTTTTAGACTATTTATCCAAGGCTCTAACGGATCCAGCCCTGATGAATGCGTTTGAAGGTATCGGTTCCGGCGCATTCCAACCACTCAAAAGCCAGCATTTCACGATTAATGATCACAGCGCCAGCTTGCTGCAGCCGGTTAAGGGCTTGTTGTTTATGGATGGGATCGCGTGAGCCCACCGCATCGTCAACCAGATAAACCTGATAACCGGCTGCAATGCAATCCAAAGCTGTTTGCAGCACACACACATGGGCCTCGGTCCCCAGCAGGATCAGCTGTTGGCGCTCCAGTTCAGCTAGCCGTTGACGGACAGCCGTTTCTTTGTAGGCACTGAAATGCATTTTTTCCAGCACCGCATCATCGGGCAACAGCTCCGCCAGGACCGGCACCGTATGGCCTAAACCGGCCGGGTATTGCTCGGTCGCTACAATCGGCACTTCAAGCTGCAGCGCAACCTGCAGCACCCAAGCCGCCGCATTTTCCACCTCACGGCCATCGGCAATG
>SKGJ01000328.1 GCA_007117525.1 Alkalimonas sp. | reverse complement strand
TTTTGGCCGGAGTTAAGCCGGGTCCGTGGCCGGGTGGGTGCTTTGCAGCTGACGGAGCAACTGGCACTGCATCAAACCTTGTTCGAGTTGTCACCGGCTGATGATCACTGGGCCTTGCAGTTGAATGGCAGTGAGGTTGCCAGCCAGTGGCGTTTTTACCATGACTGGCAGCAGCAAGGCATTGCCATCGATATGGATTACCTGCGGCTGGCGGCACAGCCGTCGCAACAGAGCGACAAGCCCACGCCAGCAGCAACGCCTGAGCCGATGAATTGGCTGCGCTCCTTGCCGCCCATTCGGCTGCAGTGCAAGGACTGCCGCTACGACAGCTATGCTTTTGGTCAGGTCCAGGCCGAGCTGGCCAATACCGAGCAAGGTTTGAAGCTCAAACAGTTGCAGGCCGATTACAAGCGCAACCGGTTAACATTAAGCGGCCTGTGGCAACCGGATGCCGGTCTGGGCCGCAGTCAGTTTCAGGGGCAATTGACCAGCCCCAATATCGGCGCCCTGCTGACCGAGTATGAACTCAGCACAGCCATCAGTGGCAGCCGGGCAGACCTTGCCTTTGACCTGCACTGGCAAGGCAGCCCGCTGCAATTTGAGCTGGCAAGCCTGGGCGGTACGGCCAGCTGGCAACTGGGAGAAGGCTCCCTGGCGGAAGTCAGTGACAAGGGCGCGCGCTTGTTCTCGATATTCAGCCTGAACTCGCTGGTACGCAAATTGCGGCTGGATTTTCGCGATGTGTTTGCCAAAGGCTTTTTTTACAACCGGATGCAAGGGGACATCAGCTTGCATCAGGGGGTGGCGCAAACCAGCAACAGCACCATCGACGGAGTGGCTGGCAACCTCAGCATGCAGGGCTACGCCGATTTGGTGAATCGCAAGCTGGACTATCAGATGACGCTGGTGCCTAAAGTCACCTCCAGTCTGCCGGTGATCATTGCCTGGATGGTCAATCCGGTCTCGGGCTTGGCGGCATTGGCGCTGGATGAAATGTTTACCTCGGCCGAAGTCATCTCACGGGTCAACTTTACCGTGACCGGCAGTTTTGATGAGCCGGTGGTGACGGAAGTGAACCGTCACAGCACCGAGGTGCCGGTGCCGGTTCGGGTGGCGCAGCCCGGCACAGAAGATGAGTCCGAGTCACTGAATGGTCAACCGCATGGGGGCTGACTGGCAGCTGTCTGCGCTGCAGTGGTGCAGCACCCCGGATCCTGCTGACAACCTGGCCAGGCTGCGGACGCTGCTGGGGACCTTGCCGCAGCATTCTCAGCATTTGGTGGTGTTGCCGGAGTGCGCTTTGATCTTTGGCGGCCCGGAAGGCTGGCAACAGCGCTTTAGCGAGCCGCTGGGGCAGGGGCCCTTGCAAGCGGAGCTGGCCGCGCTGGCCCGGCAATTTCAGCTGTACCTATTGCTGGGATCCTTTCCAACCCAAAGTGCCGATCCTTCCCGCTTTTCTGCCAGCAGCTTGTTGTTTGCGCCTGATGGCCGCTTGCTGGCCGATTATCAGAAACTGCACCTGTTTGATGTTGAGGTGGCCGACCGCACCGGCAGCTACCGCGAATCGGATAGCACCCAGGCCGGTGAAAAAGTAGTGCTGGCCGATTGTGGGGGGCTGAAGCTCGGCCTGAGCATATGCTATGATGTGCGCTTTCCAGCCATGATGCAGCAGCTGGCTGCTCTGGGCATGCAGGTGCTGGCGGTGCCGTCGGCCTTCACCCGGGTTACCGGCGCGGCGCACTGGCACGCTTTACTTAAAGCCAGGGCCATTGAGACCCAATGCTTTGTGGTGGCCCCCAATCAAACCGGGGTTCATGCCAATGGCCGGGAAACCTATGGCCACAGCCTGATTCTCGATCCTTACGGCCGGGTGCTGGCCGATGCTGGCACGGAACCGGGGCTGATATCGGCCCGTATAGATTTAAAGCTGCTGACAGAGGTGCGCCAAGCCATGCCGCTGCAGCAACACAACCGTTTTAACTGTGAGTTGATACCATGAACCGAGTCGAACAAAACCTGCTGGCAGCTCACGAGCTAAGTGAGCAGCAGTTGCAACAGAATTTAGGCTACTTGCTGCAGCATCAGCTGGACTATGCCGATCTGTATTTTCAATCCAGTGTGCACGAGTCCTGGGTGCTGGAAGATGGCTTGGTCAAAGATGGCTCTTTCAACATTGAGCAAGGCGTTGGCGTGCGGGCCATCAGCGGTGAAAAAACCGGTTTTGCTTATGCCGATACCATCAGTCAGGAAGCGCTGCAGCGCACCGCCGCCGCGGCTCGTGGCATTGCCGCCCAAGGCCAGCAAGGCAGCGTTAAAGCCTTCAGTCGGCGCGAACAGAGTGCCATTTACCTGCCATGCGAACCCCTGCAAAGTTTAACCAATACCGAAAAAGTGGCGCTGCTGCATCAGATCGAAGCCTTTATCCGCACGCTGGACAATCGGGTGAAACAGGTGATGGTTAGCTTAACCGGGGTCTATGAAGAAGTGTTGGTCGCTGCCAGTGATGGCACTTTCGCCACCGATATCCGGCCGTTGATCCGGCTGAATTGCTCAGTGTTGCTGCAGCAGGGAGAGCGGCGCGAACGCGGCAGTGCCGGTGGTGGTGGCCGCAGCAATTACGATTACTTTACCGCCGAGCTGGATGGCAGCCCACGCTGGCAGCAGTATGCCCGCGAAGCGGTGCGGATGGCTCAAGTGAATTTAACCGCCATCGATGCCCCGGCTGGCACCATGCCGGTGGTGCTGGGCGCTGGCTGGCCCGGCGTGCTGCTGCATGAAGCGGTTGGCCATGGCCTGGAGGGCGATTTTAACCGCAAGGGTTCCTCGACCTTCAGTGGTCGTATTGGCGAGCAGGTAGCATCCAAACACTGCACCATCGTCGATGACGGCACCTTGGCGCATCGCCGTGGCTCGCTCAATGTCGACGACGAGGGCACACCGTCGCAATACAATGTGCTGATTGAAAACGGTATTCTCAAAGGCTACATGCAGGACAAGCACAATGCCATGCTGATGAACACAGCACCAACAGGCAATGGCCGGCGTGAGACCTTTGCGCACTTGCCGATGCCGCGGATGACCAACACCTACATGCTGGCCGGCGACCATGCACCGGAAGAAATTATCGCCAGCGTGAAAAAAGGCATTTATGCGCCGAATTTTGGCGGCGGCCAGGTCGATATCACCTCCGGCAAGTTTGTGTTCTCAGCCTCCGAAGCCTACTTGATTGAAAACGGTAAGATCACCGCCCCAATCAAAGGTGCCACCCTGATAGGCAATGGCCCGGCTGCGATGCAGCAGGTGTCGATGGTGGGCAACGATCTGGCGCTGGATACCGGTGTTGGCGTCTGCGGCAAGCAGGGCCAAAGCGTGCCAGTCGGCGTGGGCCAGCCCACCCTGAAGCTGGATGCGATGACGGTCGGTGGCACCCAGTAAAGTCAATGCGTGCTGGTGCGATTAGTTTGCCAGCAACCCCGTGACTGAGTAAACTTTACCCCTTGTTTAAGCCCGCCAGCAGAGCGGGCCTTGACCCGAACCCTGACAGGAAGTAGTTATGGCAGCATTTGGTACCCTTTTTATGCCAGAAATGGCAGTGGCCCGTTTCAGCGATGGTGGCTGGAGCCAGCCGGAAGTTGTTTCATCCAACAGCATCAGCCTGCATCCGGGCGCGCATGTGCTGCACTACGCCAGCACCTGCTTTGAAGGCTTAAAAGCCTTCCGCCATGACGATGGTTCCATTCATCTGTTTCGGATGGACCGCAACGTGGCCCGGATGCAGCAAAGCAGCGAGCTGTTGTCCTTGCCGGCCTTTGAGGCGCCGATGCTGGAGCAGATGATCACCGACATCGTGCAGCGTTTTGCTGCCGAAGTGCCGGCCCCGCCGGGGTCCATGTACATCCGCCCTACCCACATTGGCACCGAAGCCGCCATCGGCAAAGCGGCGGCGCCAACCGCATCCTCGCTGCTGTATGTGTTGCTGTCGCCGGTCGGTGATTACTTCGCCGGCGGTGCCAAGCCACTGCGCTTGTTGCTGGAAGAAAATGGCGCCCGCTGTGCGGCCCATATGGGCATGGTCAAAAGCGGGGGCAACTACGCCAGCGCGCTGCAACCGATTTTAAAAGCCCGTGCCAGCGTGCAGGCCGATCAGGTGTTGTTCTGCCCGGGCGGCGATGTGCAGGAAACCGGCGCGGCCAACTTCCTGCTAATTGATGGCAATGAGATCATTACCAAGGCATTGGATACCAGCTTCCTGCACGGGGTCACCCGCGATTCCATCTTAACGCTGGCGCGCGATCTGGGCATGACAGTATCGGAGCGTGAGTTGACGGTAGAAGAGCTGCTGGAGCGCTCTGCTAAGCCAGGCGCCGAAGCCGCACTGTCGGGCACCGCAGCGGTGTTGGCGCCGGTAGGCACCTTAATCCGTGGTGCCCAGGAGCACCTGGTCGGCAGCGGCGAAGCTGGCCCGGTGACCATGAAGCTGCGCCAGGCATTGAATGCCATTCAGTGGGGCAAAGCCGAAGACAAACACGGCTGGCTGCGTAAAGTCTAAACCGTGCAGCTGTATTCGCCAACAAAGGCCCGATAGCGGGCCTTTGTTGTTTCTGAAGCCTATTACATCCAGCCCTTGCCACTGCTTTGGGTGTGGTAGAGGAAGGTATTTGCGATGGTATCGGCATCCCGGGCGGACATGTAGGGCACGGTCAGGCTGCCGGAGGCAAACACCAGCTGCAGGTGCATCAAACCGGCGCGGCGCATCAGCCAGTGCTGCTGGCGGCTGAGTTGCTGCAGCTTGTACAGCGGTAGGCAGTAATAATCCACCCCGATCACACCACGGCGCAGGTAAAAATACTGCTCATCCATCGCATAGCCAAAGCGGCGCCAGCGCAGCAGCAAAAGCCCGAGCAACAGCGCAAAGACTGGCAGCAGCAGATTGGCCAGCAGGGCATCGTCTGGCCGAAGTGCCCATTGGCTGAGCGCCAGTGCCGGCAGCCAGAACAGCA
>SKGJ01000245.1 GCA_007117525.1 Alkalimonas sp. | reverse complement strand
TACAGTAGGCGAATGCAAACTACAGGAGTGTTACTATGAAAAAAACAGCCATTGCCCTTTGCCTTGCCGCTTTTTCTGCCACTGTGTCTTTAGGTGTCGCGCAAGCCGATCCGGCTGCGATGCAGCCGCAGCAGCAACAGGTTGAAATTACCGAAGCGAAATTATTGCAATTTACCATGGCGATGGATGCCATTGGTGAGATCGGTGCCAAGTATGAAGCCCAGTTCCAGAATGCTGAAAGTGCTGAGCAGGCTCAGCAAATTCAGCAGCAAGCGCAAAATGAAATGGTTGAGGCCGTGGAAGCTGCAGGCTTAACCGCTGCCCAGTACAACGCCATTGCACAACAAGCCCAGCAAGACGAAGAACTGCGTGATCGTATTCTGAGCATGTCGCGCGCTGATTCGTAACCGCAGCTTGCAACAATGAACCCTGCCCCTGAGGCAGGGTTTTTTTATGGTCGGAGCTGGCGTGAAACGCTGGCACTCGACGGCCAAAGCCGTTAGGCTAAATTCATGTTTCTCCAATGAATTGCTCAGCATGCTGCGTAACCTCTCCAAACCCTTCGTTCGCCTGACCGAGCGTTACCTGCCGGATCCTTTTGTGCTGGTGCTGTTGTTGACGCTGCTGGTCTTTGCACTGGCAGTAGCAGTTCAGCAGCAGTCGCCTTTGGCGGTTCTACAGTACTGGGGCGATGGTTTTTGGGGCTTGCTGGGTTTTGCCATGCAGATGATGCTGGTGCTGGTGACTGGTTTTTTACTGGCCACCACACCTCTGGTGCAGCGAGCGTTGGATGGGTTGGCTGCCAAGGTGCAGAGTGCCGGTACGGCCATTGTGCTGGTGACCCTGGTGGCGCTGATGGCCAGTTGGCTGAATTGGGGCTTTGGTCTGGTGGTCGGTGCTTTTTTTGCCAAAGCGCTGGCACGGCGGGTGGCGGTGGATTACCGGCTGTTGGTGGCCAGTGCTTATTCCGGTTTTGTGGTCTGGCACGGTGGTCTGGCCGGCTCTGTGCCTTTGACCATTGCCACCGAAGGGCATTTTGCTGAAAACCTGATCGGGGTGATCCCAACCAGCCAGACCATCTTCTCTGGCTTTAACCTGACATTGACGCTGTTGCTGGTACTCTTGATCCCTTTGCTGAACCGCTTGATGCTACCGAATAAAGACGAATCGGTTTTAGTGGATCCTGCCAAACTGGCTGAGCCGGTTCAAGCTGCATCTGGGTCAGAGCGCCCGGCTGAGCAATTGGAGCACAGCCGCTGGCTCGGCTGGCTGTTCGGTGGTCTGGGACTTGGTTACTTGTGGCTGTATTTTAGCGATGGCGGCGGGCTGAATTTAAACAGTGTCAACTTTCTGTTTTTATTTGCGGCGATTCTACTGCATCAAAGTCCGCGCAACCTGCTCAACAGCTTGCAGCAAGCAATTGGTGGCAGTGCCGGCATTTTGCTGCAGTTTCCATTTTACGCCGGCATGATGGCGGTGATGGTGCAATCGGGCATGGCCCAGAGCCTCTCCCAGGCCTTTGCCGGTTTTGCCAGCAGCGAGTCTTTGCCACTGTGGAGCTTTTTGAGCGCTGGGCTGGTGAATATTTTTGTACCCTCTGGCGGTGGTCAGTGGGCGGTGCAGGCGCCGGTGATGTTACCGGCGGCACTGGAGCTGGGGGCCGACATCCAGCGAGTGGCGATGGCCATTGCCTGGGGCGATGCCTGGACCAATCTGATCCAGCCTTTTTGGGCTTTGCCGGTGCTGGCCATTGCCGGCTTAAAGGCGAAAGATATTATGGGTTTTTGTCTGCTGCAGCTGCTGCTGACCGGCCTGGTGATTGCCGCTGTGCTAAGCTGGTATTGATCGGTCTGCAGCCGTAATGGTTTCTTTAGATTGAACAGAACAGGAGTTTTTCATGCAACATGTTGTCATTACCGGTGGAAACCGTGGTATTGGTTTGTCCCTGGTAAAACAATACCTGGCCCAGGGCTGTCAGGTGACGGTGATCTGCCGCACCCTATCGGCGGAGCTGGCGGATCTGGATGTGACGGTACACAGCAGCATTGATTTCAGTCAGCTTGAACAGCTGCAACAGGTCGCACAGCAGTTTGCCCCGGATTCGGTGGATCTGTTGATCAACAATGCCGGTATCTTCAGCAATGAAACCTTGACTGATTTGGATCTTGCACGCATTCAGGCGCAGTTTCAGGTCGATGCGGTGGCTCCTTTGGTGCTTAGCCATGCAATGCTGCCGGCGTTAAAACAAGGCGGCAAGATTGCGATGATCACCAGTCGGATGGGGTCTATCAGTGACAATGGCTCCGGGGCTTATTACGGTTACCGGATGGCCAAGGCTGCGCTGAATGCGGCCAGTGTGTCATTAAGCCAGGACCTTGCCAGTCAGCAGATTTATGTCGGTATTTACCATCCGGGCTTTGTCAAAACCCAGATGGTGGGCTTTGCCGGTGATATCAGCCCGGATGAAGCCGCCCGCCGCCTGGTCGAGCGCATCAAGGAGCTTGATGCCAGCAACAGTGGCCAGTTTTTCCACAGCAGCGGAGAAGCGCTGCCCTGGTAACGCAGTGAGAGGGTAAAGAAAAATAGCCAATAAGGCTGTGTGTTTTTTAACCAGTTTGGACTATGCTAAATACAGGCGTAGTAACCGCTTGGCGGTATGCCATTGTGCAACGGAAAGATTGTGCCACGCAAAGGAGGCATCGCCATGACCCCAAAACGCATTATTCTATGCTGCGACGGCACCTGGAATGAGCCGCAGCAGAACCCTACCAATATCGTCAAGATAGCCCGGGCTATCCAGCCGATGGCAGAAGATGGCCGCCATCAGGTGGTTTTCTACGATCAGGGTGTTGGCACACTGGGCGCAGTGGACCGCTTTTTAGGTGGGGCTTTTGGCATCGGGCTGGCCCGCAATGTGCTGCGTGCTTACCGCTTTTTGGCGCACAATTACCAGCCAGGAGATGACATCTACTGCTTTGGCTTTAGCCGGGGCGCTTATACGGCCCGAGCCGTGGTAGGTATGGTGCATGCCTTGGGGCTGGTCAACAAACAGCAGCTGGCTGAACTGGGCGATGCTTATGCCTATTACCGAACCCCGCCTGAGTTACGCTCTGAAAAGTGGTTGAGCAATCCGTATCAGTTTAATTACCGGCCAGAAATCCGCATGCTGGGTGTGTTTGATACGGTGGGAGCTTTGGGCGTCCCGGTATTGGCCCTCAATCATCTGGGGCAAAAGCGGATTGGCTTTTTTGATACCCACCTCAGTCCTTTGGTCAAGCACGGTTACCATGCGCTGGCGCTGGATGAAAAACGGGAACCCTTTGCGCCAGACTTGTGGACCGGCGAGATCCAGCCCGATCAGCAGGTGGAGCAATGCTGGTTTGCCGGTGTTCACTCGGACATTGGCGGTGGCTACCCACGCACCGGTTTGTCCGATATCTGCCTGGAGTGGATGCTGGAAAAAGCGCGGGCACTAGGCCTGAGCTTTGATGAGGCTTACCTGGAGCAGGAGCTGCGACCAGCCGCCATGCAAAAAGAGCATGACTCTTACGGCTGGCCATACCGTTTGCTGGCATTGCTCAACAATGGGGTCTACATTCGACGGCTGCAAGGCCGCTCTGCTGAGCCTGCTGTGCAAGTTCGGGTGCATCCCAGCGTCTATCAGCGGATAGAGTCCGGCTATTACCGACCACGGAATCCTGACTTGCCGCAAACCTTGGCTGAGTATCAGGCCGCTATTCCTTCCGCTGCTGCAACAACAAGGGCTAGCACCAGTGGTGAGGGGAAGGAGCGTCGGGAGTTCCCGCGCCTTCAGCCAAGGGCCGAGCAGGAACTGGCGCGTTTGTTTCTGACCACCGAAGCCTTTGAGTGTCAGGTGATGGATTACAGTGAGCAAGGAGGCGTGCGGCTGCGTTGCAGCAAAAAAATTCCACCGGGTACCCGGATGCAGCTGGCTTTTGAGAAAACGGGCTTGCGAAAAGCGGTCTGCGTTTGGCAGCGCGGCGAAGAATCCGGGCTGCGTTTTGCCGCTTAAAGCAATCGAAGGTTCTGGACAGGTTTGATTCGTGCGGCAATCGCAACTAGGCTTAGTATCGGTGCTGCGTCACGCAACGGCTTTGTGTGAGCGCAGGCTTTGCAGGGATCAGAGCCATGCCGTACTGATTTTGAGGGGTTTAATCAACAACAAGGATGATTTATATGAAAGCTTTACCTTTTGGACTGCCAGCTTTGCTGGCATTGTTTTTTTCGTGCGCCTTGCCAGCGGCTTCGGTCCAGCTGGAGATGGATCCGGGCTTGTGGGAGCACAGTTTCAGTATGCAAAGTGAGAGTGGCGAGCTTGAACGTGCCATGGCCGAAGCGCAGCGCCAGCTGGATAGTTTGCCAGCAGCGCAGCGACGAATGATGGAGTCGATGTTGGAACAGCAAGGCATTCGCTTTGGCGGTACCAGCTCTTCGATACGGGTTTGTTTAACCCTGCAGGATATTGAGCAGGGCAGCCTGCCGCAGCAAGATGGTTGTGAGCAAACCTTAACGCCAAAGGGCGACAATCGTTTTGAGTTTAGTTTTCAGTGTCAGACCAACCCGCCGTCTCAGGGACAAGGAGAGATGGTGCTGGAAAACCGGCGGGCCTATCGCGGCCATGCCGAGTTTAGCACCGAAGTGAATGGTCGTGCCGAACGGATGACCATGCAGCAGCAGGGGAAATGGCTAAGCGCAGACTGCGATTAGGGCCTGCAGATGATCGAAAGCTAACGCCGCTGCTGCTGGCTTTCAATGGCGGTGACCCGGCCATTTTCCAGCCGGATACTGATCAGGTAGTTGCCGCCAATATCGCCCTTAACAATGTAAGACCAGGTTTCAACCCGCTGGCCAGCCACGGCGGGTTCATTGCTCACTGCATGCACTTCCACATCTTTGCTCAGCGGCTCACCGGCCCTGTCCAGCAACTCAATCCGGCTCATGCCGCAGCTGAGCAAGCGGCCATCACTCAGTCGGAAGCCACAGGCTTCG
>SKGJ01000080.1 GCA_007117525.1 Alkalimonas sp. | reverse complement strand
TACATCTCGCAGTGAGCGCTGCTCAAAATGCTGATCGAGCTCCAGACTTCTGGCGTAATGCGCCTGACTGCACCAGGATAGCAGTAAGCCGAACAGCATAATAAAACAACGAGCGTTCAATCCTTTGCCTCACTTAGATTGAGTATCGACACACCATCTTAAGTCGATATTCTTCGTAGATCTATCCTTGCAGCGGCATATCATCTATTTATCATGACATCAGCTTGCCAGGTGCAGGTTCAGTCGCCAGATAGTCACTGATTTCCTGCAAAAACTCATCGCCATAGCGACCCAGTTTGGTCAAGCCGACCCCGCTTACTTGCAGCAAGCTTTGCTCACTATCGGGCAGACGTTGACAGATATCAATTAGCGTTGCATCGCTGAACACCATGAAAGGTGCTATGTCTTCTTGCTCTGCCAGTTTTTTGCGTAACCGCTTGAGGCGGGCAAACAAGGCTTTATCGTAATTTTGTGGTCTGCGCTTGTCTTTGCTGCTGGTGGCATGCAGCCGAGGTACGGCCAGCTGCAATGGTTGCTCTCCGCGAAGCACCGGCCTCGCTGCGGGTTGCAACTTTAAGGCGGCGTGCTGGGTGATGTCTTGCTGCAAAAAACCGAAGTGCACCAACTGCCGCAGAATGCTGAGCCAAAAATCGTGGCTGTACTCTTGCCCCAAACCCCAGGTGGATAATTGGTGATGGCCGTATTGCTGCACTTTCTGGCTGTTGCTGCCACGCAAGACTTCAATCACATGGCCCATGCCAAAGCGTTGCCCGACCCGATAAACACAGGACAAGGCTTTTTGTGCCAGTTCGGTGCCATCAAGCTGTTTGGGCGGTGACAAGCAGATATCGCAGTTGCCGCAAGGCGTTTGTTGTGCTTCGCCAAAGTAATTCAGCAACACCAGGCGGCGACAGGTTTGGGCCTCGGCGAAAGAGGCCATAGCGGAAAAGCGCTGGCGGGCAACCCGGGCCCGTTGCTCGTTCTCTTCTTGATCAATCCAGTGATGGATGCGACCGATATCGGCTGGATCGAACAGCATCAGTGCTTCTGCCGCAACACCATCGCGACCCGCCCGGCCGGTTTCCTGATAGTAGGCCTCAATGGTGCGTGACAGCTCGTAATGCACCACAAAGCGGATATTGGACTTGTTGATGCCCATGCCAAAAGCGACCGTCGCCACAATCACTTGCACATCATCGCGCTGAAAAGCTTCTTGCACCCGATTCCGGCTGTCGGAGTCCATGCCGGCATGGTAGGCGGCACTGACAAAGCCGCGCTCCTGCAGCTGGCTTGCCAGCTCATCCACTTTGCGACGCGAGTTGCAGTACACCACGCCACTCTGGCCATCTTGCTGCTTCAGATAACTGACCAGCTGTTCGAGCGGACGGAACTTTTCTTGCACCATGTAGCGGATATTGGGCCGGTCAAAACTGCCGACGTATTCATGGTGCTGATGCAAGCCAAGTTGCTGCACAATATCGTGGCGGGTCGCGGCATCGGCGGTGGCAGTCAGCGCCATCAGCGGCACCTGGGGAAAGCGCTCTTTCAGCAGTGCCAGTGCCATGTAATCCGGCCGGAAATCGTGGCCCCACTGCGAGATGCAATGGGCTTCATCAATCGCAAACAGACTGACACCAAGCTCGGCCATCCGGTCGAGAAACTGAGGTTGCAGCAAGCGCTCTGGGGCCACATACAACAGTTTCAATTCGCGTTGCCGTAATTTTTGGTAGATAGCCTGGATGTCTTCCCGGCTTAAGCTGCTGTTAATAAACTCTGCGGCAATACCATTGGTTTTCAGAGTGTCGACCTGATCTTTCATCAGCGACATCAGAGGCGAAACGACCACGGTGACCTGAGGCAGCACCAAAGCAGGCAATTGATAACAAAGGGACTTGCCGCCGCCAGTTGGCATCAGTACAAAGCTGTCGCGACCACTGAGGGCGGCATCCATCACCTCCAATTGACCGGGGCGATAGCTGCTGTAACCAAAGAAGGTTTTCAGGTGCTGCAGTAGGGTATCGTGCACAGGGGCTCATGGCTTGCAAAATAAAGGAGTATTGTAATCAAAAGCGTCCCCGCTGTCTGCACTTGCACCGCGCGGCAAAGCCAGATAGGCTTGAGAGGTCCAACCAGGAGAGTCGTTACCATGAAGCATGCCGATTTATTGCCGTTAATTGCCAGCACTTTTGAACAGATGCCCTTCAACCGTGTGCTGGGACTCAAAGTGACACGCTTCGATCTGGAGCAGGCGGAAGTGTGCTTTGCCTGGTCGGAGCAATTGATTGGCAACCCGGTGCAACAAATTATGCACGGTGGTGTGATTGCCACTGTGCTGGATGTGGTGGGGGGGATTATGGCGGTATCCAGTGCGCTGAGCCGGATGCAGGATATTCAGCAGGATGAGTTGCTAAGCCGGCTGGGCAAAATGAGCACCATTGATATCCGCACCGACTACTTACGACCCGGGCGGGGAACAGAGTTTGCGGCTACAGCACGGGTGATCCGCAGTGGCAACAAAGTGGCAGTTTGCCGAATGGAGCTGCACAACAGCGAGGGCGTGCACATTGCGTTAGGCACCGGTACCTATTTAGTGGGGTAAGTGCGTTGCTAGGTTAAGATTTGGTTATATCGGCTCGATGGGTATAGAATGCAGGCCCAACTGTTACGAGCCTGAGCATGTCATTGACGCGTGAGCAAAAACTGGGTGGCCTGGCGGCCATCAGTGCCTATACCCTCTGGGGCATAGCGCCGCTGTATTTCAAACAAATTGCCGACATCCCTTCGTTGGAAATTCTGGTGCACCGCATTGTCTGGTCTTGCTTGCTGCTGTTGGCGGTGGTGGTGGGGATCCGGCAGTGGCCGCAGCTGCGAGCCGTGCTTAGCCAGCCCAAACTGCTGGCAGCGCTGATGCTGACGTCCGTGCTGCTTGGTTTTAACTGGTGGCTTTTTATCTGGGCTGTGAATCAGAACCATATGCTCGATGCCAGCCTCGGTTATTACATCAACCCGCTGCTGAATGTGTTGCTGGGGATGGTATTTTTGGGCGAGCGCCTGCGCAAGATGCAGTGGTTTGCCCTGACGCTGGCTGGCTGCGCCGTGCTGTATCAGCTGCTGAGCTATGGAGCTTTTCCCTGGATTGCGTTTGCGTTGGCCGGGTCCTTTGCCATCTACGGTTTGTTGCGAAAAAAGCTGGCGGTCAATGCGATGATTGGTTTGTTGCTGGAGTCGCTCTTGTTGTTGCCGCTGGCTGTCTGGTACTGGTGGTTTGTGGCAGACAGTTATGCGGTTAACTTGCTGCACAACAGCTGGACCCTGAATCTTTGGCTGATGGCTGCGGCTTTGGTGACGACGGTACCTTTGCTGTGTTTTATCGCCGGGGCGCGCCGTTTGCAGTTATCCACCATGGGGTTCTTCCAGTACATTGGTCCCAGTCTGATGTTTGTGTTTGGCGTTTGGTTGTATCAGGAGCCACTGGCCACGGAGCGGTTGTTCACCTTTGCCGTTATTTGGACGGCGCTTGCAATTTACAGCGTGGATGCCTGGCAGGCGAGCCGAAAGAGCAGGTTGCAGCGATTAAACCAAACAGCAAAGGTCAACACGCCCTAGACGCTAGGCGTTGGCAAATTGCTCGCGGTCCGGTAACCAGCGGCGCAGCAGCAGTTGACAGGCCTGGGGGTTTTGTTGCCAGAGCTCACCAGCCAGTTGCTGCGCCATCGGCAATAAATAGTCGTCCCGTTCCAGATCGGCAATTTTAAGTTGCGCCAGTCCGGTCTGCCGGGTGCCGAGCAGTTCGCCCGGGCCGCGTATCTCCAGGTCCCGCTGGGCGATGACAAAGCCATCGTTGCTGTCGCGTAGCACGGCCAGGCGGGCCTGAGCACTTTGCGATAAGGGGGCATGGTACAGCAGCACGCAATGCGAGGCGGTACTGCCACGGCCAACCCGGCCACGCAACTGATGCAACTGTGCCAGACCCAGTCGCTCCGGGTTTTCGATGATCATCAGGCTGGCATTGGGAACATTGACCCCTACTTCTATGACAGTGGTTGCCACCAGCACATCCAGCTCACCCTGACTAAAAGCCTGCATCACTTGCTGCTTTTCCGCTGGTTTTAAGCGGCCATGCACCAGTCCCACGCGGATACCCGGCAATGCCTGTTGCAGCTCAGCGCAGCTCTGCTCGGCGGCCTGACACTGCAGGACATCGGACTCTTCAATCAGGGTGCACACCCAATAGACCTGTCGCTGCTCTTGTTGCACTGCAGCCTGGACGCGCTCAATCACTTGTCCACGACGGCTGTCCGGAATAGCGACTGTGCTGACCGGCGTTCGACCAGGTGGCAGCTCATCGATGATGGAAGTATCCAAATCAGCGTATGCGGTCATCGCCAGAGTGCGGGGGATCGGGGTAGCCGTCATGATCAGTTGGTGGGGCGCGCGGTTGTCAATGCCGCCTTTTTCGCGCAGTGCCAGCCGTTGATGGACACCAAAACGGTGCTGCTCATCAATAATCACCAATGCCAGCCGATGAAAGTGCACATCCTGCTGGAACAGTGCATGGGTCCCTATCACCATGCTGGCGTCACCACTTTGGATCAGTGCCAGTTGCTGGGCTCTGGCTTTGCCTTTGCTTTTGCCGCCAAGCCAGGCAATCTCAATCGCCAGTGGTTTGAACCATTGGCGAAAATTTTCGGCGTGCTGTTCGGCCAGCAGTTCGGTTGGGGCCATCAGCGCAACCTGATAGCCGGCAGCGATGACACGCAGCGCGGCCAGTGCCGCCACCAGGGTTTTTCCTGAACCAACATCGCCTTGTACCAGCCGCAACATCGGTAGCGATTTGGCTAAGTCCTGCTCGATCTCGGTGACCACGCGTTGCTGCGCAGCGGTGGGTTCAAAAGGCAATTGCTGCAAAAAACGTTCACTGAGCACATGCTGAGGGCCAGTGATGGCAATGCCGGGTTGCGCCTGACAGTGCTGACGCAATTGAAACATGCTGATTTGTTGCGCCACCAGCTCTTCCAGGATCAGACGCTGTTGAGCCGGGTGCTGCCCTTCTTCCAGTTGCTC
>SKGJ01000211.1 GCA_007117525.1 Alkalimonas sp. | reverse complement strand
TGGGCAATGGCCTCAGACAGGCTCTGTTCCACCCCAGCCTGAATGTCCTGCGGTGCAAAAGGCGCTGCGGCCACTTCCAGCTTTCCCACCGCCAAATCAAAGTGTCCGCGCAAATAACCGGCAGCAAAGAGCTCATCATCACTTGCCGTCGGGATCATGGCATCCAGATAGTCAGCGACGGCGGCTACGTAGGCTGTTGCATTCATAAGTCGGGTTCTCCCAGTCGATACATCACATAATCGTTGTAGCCGGTCAGCACCGGGATCAAGCCTTGCAGCTGCTGATCCAGCGCCGCATCGCCACTGTCACTCAGCAAAGGCCGTCCCTGCAGTTGCTGCAGCTTGGCTTTGGTGGCAATCAGCCAGATATTGTCTCGGCCAATGGCCCGGATCACCGCCGGGGACAATTGCTGATTGCCGCGGCCAAACACATGGCCCTGACCGCCTATCAGGGTGATAATAAGCTTGGTTTCCCTGCCCTGCACCAGCTCAAGCAGCTGAGCAGCCGTCACATCCTTAGCCAGGATGGCACCGTTTTCCACCACATCAACGCCCAGCAAGGTGTTGTCCAGCCCAAGCTCTGCCATCACGGCAGCAACGGTAGAACCAGAGCCCATCACATAGCGCACGTCCGGCTCCATTTGACTGACCACCCAGGCGGCCAAGTCGTCCAGGACCAGCTCTTCGGATTCACGCCCGCCCATTTTCACGCTTTGCACATACTGCAAGGCGGCCGGGATCGACAACTCGCCAAAACGTCGTGCTTTTACCACACCTTGGCGAAAGGCTTGTTCATCAATGTCCATCACATCGGCTTGACGCATCGACACCAACTCGCCCCGCACCAGGCTGGCAACCAGCTTGCCGGCGGCCATTGGGCTGATGGCATAGACACCGGAATGAATTTTACAGCCCGCCGGAATGCCTAAGGCGGTGACCTGCTCAGGCAAGACCGCGCAGATGTTGCGGGCAGTGCCATCGCCACCTGCGAACAACAGCAGGTCAATGCCAGCCTCAACCAGGGCTTTAGCGGCCGCTTCGGTGTCTTCTGCGGTGGTCGGCTCGGTGCGCGGCTGATAGCAGCTCTGATGAACAAAGCCCAGTGCGGCAACCAACTGCTGCCCCATGCTGCCCGCCACCGTTTTGATCACCAGCTTGTCTTTTAGTGGCAACAATTGCTGCAAGGCCGTTTCGCTGCGCTGGTTGGCCAGAGGCTCAGCCCCCAATGCCAACGCTTGCTCGGCCACGCCATCGCTGCCCTTTAAGCCAACACTGCCTCCCAAGCCTGCCAGCGGATTGACAATAAACCCCAAACGAAACATGGCTGATGCACCCTCCTGCCTTGATGGCGCGCATTGTATACCCAAATGACCTCAAGATGCGAGTTTCCCCAGCTTGAGTGCAGCGGCAAAGTGCCCTAAAGTAGCCACAGGTTTTTTCATGATGACGTCGTATGCAGCCAGCAGATAACAGCCTTGAACTTCAGCAGGCCTTTAGCCGCCAGCAAGGCGCAGCCAGGGCAACCCCCTACCCCAATTACCAGCAACGCCAGCAGGATTTAGACCGACTGGAACAGGCACTCAAAATCGAGCTGCATCAACTGACAACGGCGCTGTCGGCTGATTTTGGCAAACGAAGCGCTGAAGAAAGCCTGCGAATTGAGTTGCTGCCGGCGCTGCAAAACCTGGCCTATCAGCGCAAACAACTCAAAGGCTGGATGAAGCCCGAAAAGCGCCACACCAGTTGGCTGTTTCAACCGGCCGGTAACCGGGTGCATTACCAGCCCAAGGGCGTGGTCGGCATTGTGGTGCCCTGGAATTACCCGGTTTTTCTCGCCATCAGCCCGCTGGTGGCGGCATTAGCAGCCGGCAATAAAGTGATGCTGAAACTGTCGGAAGACACCCCGGCAACCAATCGCTGTCTGCGCCAACTGCTGAACAAGGCATTTCCAGCCGAACAAGTGGCCGTGTTTGATGGCGATGCTGCCCAAGCGGCCGCCTTTGCCGCTTTGCCATTTGATCACCTGCTCTTTACCGGCTCCACTGCCGTTGGCCGCAAGGTGATGCAGGCCGCTTCTGCCAACCTCACTCCGGTTACGCTGGAGCTTGGCGGCAAGTCGCCGGCCATCGTAGCAAAGGACGCCAAACTGACCGTCAGTGCAGAGCGGCTGGTGTTTGGTAAGTGTGCCAATGCCGGCCAAACCTGTGTCGCGCCAGACTACCTGTGGGTGGCAGAGCCGGTGCTGGAGCCACTGTTGGCTGAGCTGCAAGCAGCCTTTCGCCGACTTTACCCAGCCGAGCGGCTGGAACACGACTACAGCTGGCTTTGTACCGAGCGTCAGCGCCAGCGAATGCGCAGCTTGCTGCAACAAGCCGAGCAAGCCGGGGCGACCATCATCAGCTGCGGTGAAGCGTCCTGGCAGCACTATCTAGCCGAGCAGGACGACGATCAAACGCTGGACAAACAGCAGCAAAGAAACCCGCGGCTATTGCCACTGCAGTTGGTGCTCAACCTGCCGGAGTCGCACCCACTGCTGCAGGAGGAGATTTTTGGTCCCATCCTGCCCATCCGCAGTTACCAGCAGGTAGAGCATGTGTTTGCCTGGTTGCAACAGCAACCCCGCCCACTGGCGCTGTACCTGTTCAGCCAGGATGCCAAACTGCAGCAGCAGGTCCTGTTGCACAGCCACTCCGGTGGCGTCGGCTTCAATGATTGTCTGATGCAGGTGGCGCAGGACGACCTGCCCTTTGGCGGCATCGGCGCATCCGGCATCGGAGCTTACCATGGCAAGGAGGGGTTTCTGACCTTTAGTCATGCCAAAGCCGTCCATGCCAAAGGCTGGTGGCATCCGGGCAAACTGATTTACCCGCCTTATACCAATCAGTGGCTCAATAAAGCGTTACGTTGGTTTCTGCGCTAATTTGCTATTTAGCAGCGGCTGCACTTTACTAACACTAAGAACCTCGCACGGCCTAACTGAAGGAACCGTTATGCGCAAACCATTAATTGCCGTTTGCTTAAGTTGTGCTGCTTTTTCTGTCCAGGCCAACTGGAGCTTGGAACTAGCAGTCACCAACAATTACCTGTTCAATGGTGTCAGTCAAACCGATAAAAAGCCGGCGTTTCAACCAGGCTTAGTCTGGGAAGCCGGCAATGGTTTTTATGCTGGTCTTTGGGGCTCGAATGTGGATTTTGGCGAAGGCACCAAAGTTGAAGCCGATGGTTACCTGGGGTATTTCCATCAGTTCCGGGACTTTGGCCTGGATGTTGGTTTAGCGCAATACACCTATCATGGCCGCAGTCACAGCTCAGAGCTCAACTTCAGGGAGCTCTACCTGACCTTGCACCGGCACCATTACGAGTTATCCTTCTGGTACAGCGATGACTACTTTGGTTTTGGTGGCGGCCATCTGGTGGTCAAGCTGGCCCGCAGCTTTGCTTTAAGCCCTGGCTGGACCTTGCAAGCCGGGCTGGATCGTTCCCATTCCTTTGATAAAGCAAGCTACGATTGGGAAGGCAAGTCGGGTTTCTTTCATGCCGAATTGGTCCTGAGCACCGATCTGGCCGGCTTTATTATCAGCGCCGGCCTGCACACCACCACCTTGAAAGAGCGCTGGGGCGATGATGCGCTGGTATTAACGGTCAGTCGCACTTTCTGAAACAGGCGGGTGCACCTGAGCTGGCAAGCAAAGCGCCAGCAGCATGGCAAGCAGCGCTGTGGCTGCTGCCACCACAAAGGTCTGCGTCGCTCCCAAGCCATCCTGCCATAAAATGCCAGCCGCATAGGCACCAACGGCACCGCCACCCCCGAAGATAAAACCAGCATAGAGCGCCTGGCCACGGCTGCGCAGCGCCTTGGGAAAATAGTGCTGCACAAACTGCATGGCGCAACTGTGGGCAATGGCAAAGCTACCGGCATGCAGCAGCATACTGATGGCCAGCCAGAGCGGAGAGTGGGCCAGATAAGCCAGCATCAACCAGCGCACCGCGGTGAAGCCGTAACAGCAACCCAGCACCAACCGGTAACTGCGCCGTTTTAACAAGCTGCCCATCCAGAAAAAAGCCACGATTTCAGCCAATACCGCCAAGCTGATAAAAAGCCCGGTTTCAATGCCGCTGTATCCCAAATCCCGGGCATACAGGGTAAAAAAAGCATAAAAAGGCGCAAAGCTCATTTGCAGGATAAAAGCGGCACCCATAAAGCACCAGAGCACCGGTTGGCGCAGCAAGTGGCCAAACCCCTGACTGCGCTCTTCAGGTTGGCTGGCAATGGCGATGTTGGGCAGTAAAAACAAGCTGCCAATCAACAGCAGCATCAAAAGCGCAGCTCCATACGGCAAGGACTCCGTGCCCAGGCTCTGCAGCAAAACCCCACCGGCCATCACCAGCACGATGTAGCCAAGGCTGCCACTGCTGCGGATCCGACTGTAACGGCTGGTGTTGTCGTTTAAAAAATGAAAGGTGGTTACTTCCAGCTGGGGCAGAATCGCCGTCCAGAAGAAGCTGAAACTGGCAAAGCCCAGCAACAAGAGCCAGAAGCCCTGATCAAAGAAGCTGAAGGTCCAGCCCAGCAAAGCCAGCACGGCTCCCAGCCGCATTATGCGTAACGGCTGGCCCTGACGCTCGGCTACCAGGGCCCACAAACTGGGGCCGACGATACGGGTCGCGGTGACCAGCGCCAGCAAAACGCCGATGTCGTAAGAGCTGAGCCCTCGCCCATCCAGGAAGAGACCCAGGTACGGAATGAAGATCCCCAGCACTCCGTAATAGGCGAAATAGGCCAGTACCAAAGCTGGCACCGCCGATGGTGCTTTTAGAACGATCATTCGTCCTGCAGACGGGCGATATCCGGCGTGGTGCAAATCACATCAGCATTCTGAGCCCGATGGCGCAGCAGATGATCCATCAGCACAATGGCCAGCATGGCTTCTGCAATGGGCACAGCGCGTATGCCGACACAGGGGTCGTGCCGGCCTTTGGTCAGCATGTCGACTGGCTCGCCCTGCAGATTGATGCTTTTGCCCGGAATGCTGATACTGGACGTGGGCTTGAGCGCAATACTGACCCGAATGTCCTGACC
>SKGJ01000382.1 GCA_007117525.1 Alkalimonas sp. | reverse complement strand
TTATGGCGTAAAAGCAACTTATATGACTACTTAGATGGCATCTTTACTACAGCAGATAAAGCAGCGCCGGGTAACGCTTGGCCTTAAGCAGAACGATATGCTGCTGCGCATTGGCATATCACGCCAGCAATACCAACGACTCGAATCCAAGGGAAACCCCAGGTTGGATACGTTGGAGCTGATCGCGAAGGGTTTGAACAGTGAGCTTCTGCTGATCCCAAAAGATAAGCTGAGTGCCGTATTGGCAGTGTTGGAGGAGCCTTCAGCCCTCGATAATGAGCCTTCAGCCCTCGATAAAGACCCTTCAGCATTTGGTCAAAGCACTTCAACACCAGAGCACGAGCAGATCAAGAAAAGTCTCGCTGATGACCCATGGCAAGGTTTATTGGGGGATGACCAGTGAACGCCAGTCAGGCAGAGGAGGTCAAGGTACTCAGGCTGAGCTTGCATAACTGCTTGGTGGGCTACTTGGTTGGTTATCAGGGCGGCAGAAATAGTTTAAGTTTTGCTGAGTCGTTTAAGCACGATAGTCATCGACCAACATTCAGCTTGATTACCCACCCCGTTTTTCCCAAAGCTGAAAAGTTGATGTCAGAACCCTGGTCGAGAAACCAAAGGTTGCATCCGACCCTGTCTAATTTGCTACCCGAAGGAGCTCTGCGGGAGTTGATTGTGCAAGGATTGAAGGTTCATACCGATCAGGAGTTCCAGCTGCTTAGCTATTTGGGAGCCGATTTGCCTGGTGCCTTGGTTGCTGAGCCTATGGAGCCAGAAGAGGTGCCAGCGTCGGTGCTTAATGCGCATGGTAAAGTAAGAGCAGTCAAATTTGACCAGGACGTAAAGGCAAACAAGTTTTCGCTGGCCGGGGTTCAGATGAAGTTTTCCATGAAGGAAAGGGATGGGCGATACACGCTTGCCAATGGCGATATCCTGGGAGATTGGATTGTAAAGACTCCATCGACCCGACACAAAGATGTCCCCTTGAACGAGTATACCGCGATGCAATTAGCAGCATTGGTTGGTATTCATATCCCTGAAACCAAACTGGTTGAACTGAATAAACTGGATAATCTGCCGCAAATAAACCTGCCGGGGGAAAAGCTGGCTTTTGCGATCAAGCGTTTTGACCGCGAGCAGGATACGCGTATTCACATGGAAGATTTCGCCCAGGTATTGGTGAAGTATCCTCACGAAAAATACAACTCGGCAAGTTATGAGCAAATCGGCAAGATTCTTTATGACTTTTCCGGCGACGGCCTGGCTGATACACAACAGTTTGCCAGACGATTGTTGGTGAATATTCTGCTTGCTAATGGTGATGCGCACCTGAAAAACTGGAGCTTGCTCTATAGCGATCAAGTCACGCCAAGGCTTTCCCCGGCCTACGATATCCTAAACACCAGTGTTTATATGGATGGTGAAAAGCAGTTTGCGCTTAATTTAGGCAAAACCAAAGCCTGGTACGGCGTTTCTCTGGCGAATTTTCAATGGTGGGCAGACCGGTCAGGGATCCCATGGCGGGCTATCAAACCACACCTGGATGATGTGATGACAAAAGCCAGAACCCTTTGGCCAGCAGCCATCAAGGATCTGCCAATGAATGGCGAGCACCAGCGTCAGTTAAAAGAACACTGGCGACATTTGCCCAAAGACTTTCAGATAAAAGCTGATTAGGTTGAGTGCAACCTATCCCAGTCGCAAAGCCACGAAGCAGTAGCTAAGGAGGGCCAAATGAGCCAGCTAAAACTGGATCAAGACGAGGCCGAGCTGTTGCACGACCTTGAAAGTGACGACTTCAAGTCGGTTTTGACGTCCGAACGGCGAGCGGAATTGTCTGCTGCGGCAGAGCGTACGGTTCGAAAAGATAAGCGTATCAATATCCGTATTTCTGCCCGGGATTTAGAAGCGATTCAACGCCGGGCGTTGCAAGAAGGCATGCCTTATCAGACCCTGGTCGCCAGCGTACTTCATAAGTATGTCTCCGGTGGTTTAACCGATGTGGTTGCCAGCAAAGTGCGTGAACCGGCAGGCAAATACAATAAAAAGAAGGTGTAACTCCTGCGCTTGCAGCCCTTGTCTAGCCACTTAGGTTGATGCAGGTTATTGATTCAGCGCCATCTGTTAGCAGCAAAAGAGCAGCGTTAAACCTTAGCAGTGGGAAATTTAGCGGCAGCTATCTTTCACCCACTGCAGGTAATCGGCAAAGCCAGCTTCGATTGGCAGTTGGATTATCTCCGGAGTGTCGTAGCTGTGCAGCTTACGGATTTCGGCTTCCAGCGCTGGGTAGCAGTGGCCAGTGGTTTTGATCAGCAACAGGATTTCGCTGCTTTGCTCCAGCTTGCCCTGCCAGACATAGTGACTGCTGATGGCTTGCTGCTGAATGCAGGCTGCCAGCTGCTGCTTAAGCAGGGCTGCGGTGATTTGATCGGCTTCCTGCTGGTTGGGGCAGGTGGTCATCACCAGGCAGAACTCATCCACTTACACCTCCAGATTATCCAGCAGCTTGGTTTTGCCAAGCCAGGCGGCGGCCAGGATCACCAAGGCTTGCTGCCGGCTTTCTGCCGGCAATAAGCTGCTGCGATCGCTGATGGTCAGGTAGTCCGGTTGAAAGCCAGCGGCTTCGAGCTGGGTCTTGGCTGCGGTTTCAATGCTGCGAAAATCGGCATCGGTCGTTTTGATCTGTGCCGCCACCTGTTGCAGCACTTGCTGCAAAGCAGGGGCCTGAGCGCGCTGCTCTGTGCTTAGATAGCCATTGCGCGAGCTCAGCGCCAAACCATCGGCTGCCCGTTCGGTCGGTACACCAATAATCTCGATAGGAAAAGACAAGTCCTCCACCATCTGACGGATAATCGCCAGTTGCTGGTAATCTTTCTGGCCAAAGCAGGCGATATCCGGTTGTACCAGATTAAACAGCTTGCAGACCACAGTGGATACGCCGCGAAAATGCCCGGGCCGGCTGGCACCGCAGTGGTGATCGCCCAGTTTAGGGACTTCAACAAAGGTTTGCTCGCTTAAACCGCGCGGGTAAATAAGCTCTGGTGTTGGGGTAAAGACCGCATCGGTTTGCAGCTGTTGCAGTGCCTGGCAATCGTCGTCCAGCGTACGCGGGTAGCTGTCCAGATCTTCATTGGCCCCAAACTGCATTGGATTGACGAAAATACTGACAATGACCCGCTCAGCATGCTGTTTCGCTATTTCCACCAGACGCAAATGGCCCTGATGGAGGTTGCCCATGGTGGGGACAAAGGCGATGCGCTCACCAGCTTTACGCCAGCTGGCAATCTCAGCCCGCAGGCTGTCGATGGTGGTTAACGTTTTCATGGCTTATTGAAAAGTATGCTCGGCAGCCGGGAAGCTCTGGCTTTTGACATCGGCCACGTACTGGCGGATGGCCGAGCGGATTTCCCCGGTTTGCTGCAAAAAGTTTTTCGAAAACTTTGGAATGTAGCCACTGCTGATACCAAGCAAGTCATGCATCACCAGCACCTGGCCATCGGTACCAGCGCCGGCACCAATACCAATCACTGGAATACTGAGCGCTTTTGTTATGCGATTGGCCAGCTCGACCGGGATGCATTCAAGGACCAGCACCTGGGCTCCGGCGTCTTGCAGCGCTTTGGCCTGACGCAGCATGGCATCGGCTTGCTCGTTGCTGCGGCCCTGGACTTTGTAGCCACCGAACAGGTGCACTGATTGCGGGGTTAAACCCAAATGGCCACAGACCGGTACACCGCGCTCGGTCAGGGCTTTGACGGTAGGCAATAAGAAATCACCGCCCTCGAGTTTGACCATATTGGCACCGGCCTGCATCAGCGGGGTAACGGAGGCAAAGGCCTGCTCGGTGCTGGCATAACTCATAAAAGGCAGATCGGCGATGACAAAGGCATCGGGCGCACCAGCGCGCGCACAACGGGTATGGTAAGCGATGTCCTGCACCGTCACTGGCAGGGTATCGGCATGGCCTTGCAACACCATCCCCAGTGAGTCGCCAATCAACAGTACTTCGACGCCTTCATCGGCAAACAGCTTGGCAAAGCTGGCATCGTAGGCGGTTAAGGAGGTGATTTTCTCGCCCTGCTGTTTCATTTTTTGCAGTACGGCGGTGGTAATTTTAGCCATTTATCTGCTCTGACCTCTTTCAATCAATCCGCTGCGCACCTTGTCATAAAGCCGGGGGCGCTGCAAGTTTGTTTTAACGGGGTGCCGGAGCCAGCACCGTTAAGCCTCGGCGCGCTACCTGTTGGCACAAGCCGTGAATGCTGCGGCCATCCGGCAACTGCAAGTCGGCGGCTATCTCCTGCAAAGGGTAGAGCACAAACTCGCGTTCGGCCAGGCCGTAATGGGGTACTGTCAGGCGCTGACATTGCCATTGTTCGTTGCCATAGAGCAGTAGATCCAGGTCCAGCGTACGCGGCCCCCAACGCTCGTCTTTACGCACCCGGCCTTGCTGCTGTTCAATCTGCTGCAAGGCATCCAGCAGCTGCAGTGGCGACAGCACCGTATAGACTTCAGCCACCGCATTGACATAATCGGGCTGATCCTGCGGCCCCATCGGCTTGGAGCCATAGAGCGAGGAGACCCGGCCGAGTGCGCTATTTGGCAGCGTCGTCAGGGCAGTGATGGCCGCTCGCAACTGGCCCATTGGGTTGTCGAGGTTGGCACCCAAACCAATAAAGCAGCGCTGCATGGCTGACTGCTTTGATGATTCTGTTGGTTTCGCTGACATCTGCAGTGTCCGTCAGGGTTTTGGCTGCGAGCTGCGCTTGCGTTTGTAATTGCGGCGACGGCGCGGCTTGTGCTCGCCACCAGCTGGACCTGGCTGTTGCAGCATCTGCTGCTGGCCTGTTTCGTTTTCCTGCTGAAAACGCAGCCACCAGTCGGCCAACTGCTGCAGATCGCCGCCTTCGGCTTTGGCACGCAGCAGCAAAAAGTCATAACCCGCGCGGAATTTGGGCAATTGCAACAGCGACAAGGCCCGCTTGCCACGGCTGCGCGCCAGCCGGTTTTGCAGTGACCAGATATCCCGGGTCACCAGGCTAAAGCGTTTGGGCAGGGCAATGCGTTGCTGCAGCTCACTCAGCACTTCGGTCAT
>SKGJ01000137.1 GCA_007117525.1 Alkalimonas sp. | reverse complement strand
TACCTTTTCGCTTCGTTTGCCTGACCGACGATGCCGAGGGCATCGATGCCAGTATCGAGGTGAAAGACATCCCTAAAGTTGGTTTTCAGGACTTTGATGAGCGCCAGCCCTGGAGCTTTGGTCACGGTTGGCTGAAAGTCACCAGCTTTGCTGACCCTTTGTATGATTTAACTGGGCCAACCTTGTTCATAGATTTGGATGTAGTCATTGTTGATAACATCGATTGTTTTTTCGAGCCAGAAGGTGAGTTCTTTGTGATCAAAGAATGGGACAAGTCCGATGCAACCGGCAATACCTCGGTCTATCGCTTCACCATTGGTGCTCACAGCGATTTGATTGAGCTGCTGAAAAACCACAAAGAGCGTGAACTGGCCAAGGTGCGCAATGAGCAGGAATTTGTTACGCAAAATCTGGCGGCACAAGGCAAGTTGCAGTACTGGCCCGAAGGCTGGTGTGTCAGCTTTAAGCGCCACTGCTTGCCAAAAGGCATTATGAACTGGTTTAAGCCAGCCACCATACCAACCGGTGCAAAAATCGTCGCTTTTCATGGCAAGCCCAATCCACCGGATGCTATTGCGGGCATTAGTGGTAAGTGGTATCGCCGAGTGCTACCGGTAGAGTGGGTGAGAGAAATGTGGCGGCAGTAGCTATTGGTGGGGGCAAGCGGCCTCAGTTGTTTCTCTGCGCCTGCAATTTTAGTATGGGTCAGCTAGGTATCAGTATGAGCCAAGAGTTCGGTTTTGTTTTTGCGTGTTGGTTATTATGAATTTTTTGCAAGATGGTGTTCTTTCGTTGAAAGGGCTGCAGCCCTTGGCTCAGGGGACGCATCGAAAGGTGTATGTCCACCCAGAGTTACCGGGTACTGTGATAAAAGTTATGTTATCCAACGACGAGAAGCCAGCGGCTGTTGGCATGCAGCTGTTTAAGAGGAGATTAAAAGATCAACTCATGCCTAAGTTGCATTACAATTTCCTTTACCGGGAATACATGACGTATTTGGATATAAAAATACAACAAAATATGCGTGGTGATAGGCAAAAGCCGCCCATTGCAGAGCTTAGGGGTATGATTGATACGGATGAAGGCGTCGGCATGCTAGCCGAGTCTGTTGAACTAGCTAGTGGTGAGCTTGGACATTCCATCTCGTACCTTTTTAGGCAGAAGCAACTCCATCTTTACCTACCTCAACTGAATCAGTTCGTCAGGGAATTATTTGATTGGAATATTCGGATTAACGATCTAAATGAAGGCAACGTAGTGCTTGGTTGTTACCAGAACAAAATGCGATTCGTAATTATTGATGGTCTTGGTGACAGTAACCTGATCCCTGTTAAACGATGGTTTGGGGTGTTAAATAGACGTTCACTTCAAAAACGGCTTAGATGCATCGCAAAACGCGTCAATTTGCATTGGAATAGTGAGTTGTTGGAGTTTCAAACTCTAGACACACAGTAAGCTATCAATAGGATATGCTTACCACTTCCGCTAAAGTCCGGCAGCAAAGTCGGCATAACGAAGGGTATCGCTGTTGTTAAGGCACCTGTATTCTTTATTGCTCTATTTGCTGCTGCCGCTGGTGCTGCTGTACTTTCTCTGGCGCTCACGTAAAGACCGGGCTTACCGACAGCGCATGAAGGAACGTTTTGCGCTGGGGTTGCAGCTACAGCAGTTGCAGAAAAACGGCTTGGTGCTGCATGCCGTTTCAGTTGGGGAAGTGATCGCGGCAGCCCCCTTTATCGAGCAATGGTTGCAGCAGCACCCTGAGCGTCCGCTGACAGTCACTTGCACCACACCAACGGGCTCGGGCACTATCCAGCAGCGTTTTGGCCAGCGGGTGCAGCACTGCTACCTGCCGCTGGATTACCCGGGGGCAGTGCAGCGATTTCTAACAGCCCTGCAACCCTGCGGTCTGATGATCATTGAAACCGAGCTGTGGCCTAACCTGCTGCATGGCTGCGCCAAACAGCGGGTACCGGTTGCTGTGGTCAATGCCCGCTTATCTGCCCGTTCAGCCCGGGGTTACCGTCGTTTTCACTGGCTGACCCGGTTGTTGCTGTGCAACATTGATTTGCTGTTAACGCAGGATAGAGCCAGTGGCCGGCGCTTCCGGGCTTTGGGCTATCAGGGCCCCTGGCAGATCAGCGGCAATCTCAAGTATGAGCTGGCCATACCCAACAAAACGGGCAGCTTGGTGAACCAATTCCGGCCGGCTATGGCCGGGCGTTTGCTCTGGGTGGCAGCCAGTACCCATGCCGGAGAGGATGAGCAGTTGTTGGCGCTGTACCCAGAGTTAAAGCAACAATTCCCCGACTTGTTGCTGATGCTGGTTCCACGCCATCCCGAGCGATTTGAAGCCGTGGCTGAGCTGGTGCGCAATGCTGGGCTAAAACTGTGGCGCCGCAGCAGTGCGGGCTTACCAGAGCCGGATACGGACATTGCACTGGCTGACAGTCTTGGCGAGCTTTTGGCCTGGTATCAGCTGGCCGACCTGGTGTTTATTGGCGGCAGCCTGATTGAGCGGGGTGGGCACAATCCGCTTGAAGCCATCTGCTTTGCCAGGGCGGTGCAAAGTGGGCCCCATGTGTTTAATTTTCATACGGCGTACCGACAGCTTCAGCAGCAGCAAGCGGTATCGCTGGTTGCCAACACCACCGAATTGGCAGTCAGTGTCCGGCAGTTATTGGCGCAGCCTTCAAGGCGCAAGGCGCAAGGCGAGCGGGCGCAGCAGTTTTTTCAGCAGCAACAAGGTGCCAGCCAGCGAACCATGCAGGCAATGGAGGCACTCCTGACAGGACAAAAGATGACATCACAAACCGAAACCAGAGCCTATTGCCAGCTGCAGCAAGGTGCTGCAACCTTTTGGTACGACCCAGATTTTTTCGATGGGGTAGACAGCGCGCATTTTCAGAGCCAGTGGTGGCAGCAGCAAGGGGCGGTGATCGGCAGCTCCGAGGGGCGAAACACTGCCTGGTTTGTGCAACATCAGCAACATGCATTGGTGCTTCGGCACTATTACCGTGGCGGCTTGATTGGCAAGCTGCTGCACGATCAGTTCTGGTTGCAGCCGGTCGCCAGTAGCAGAGCGATGCAGGAATACCAGTTATTGGCCTGGATGCGTCAGCAAGGCCTGGCTGTGCCCAGGCCAGTAGCGGCCAGCTATCAGCGCAGTGGCCTGATTTACCGGGCCGACTTGCTGATAGAGTTGATCCCAAACAGCAAAGACATTGCGGCCCTCTTGCAGCAGCGCGCTTTAACCGAAGCGGAGTGGCAAGCCGTCGGGGCTGCCATTGCGCAAATGCACCAGCTTGGGGTCTACCACTCGGATTTAAATTGCCGCAACATCTTGTTGGATGAGGCTGGCAAAGTCTGGCTGATTGATTTTGATAAGTGCGACCGTCGGGAGAAAGGGGACTGGTGCCAGCAAAACCTGCAGCGGTTGCTGCGCTCCTTAAACAAAGAACAAGGCAAGTTGGCCAGTTTTCATTGGCAGCCGGAAGCCTGGCCTTCGTTGCTTGCCGGCTATCAGGAGCAGCAAGGTGCAAACTGATTGGGATGTGATCGTGGTCGGCGCTGGCGCGGCTGGTTTGTTTTGTGCCATCGAAGCAGGCAAGCGTGGCCGCAGCGTGCTGGTGCTGGATAACGGCAAACGCATTGGTCGGAAAATTCTGATGTCCGGTGGCGGCCGTTGCAATTTCACCAATATCTACGCCAGCCCGGAGAATTTTATTTCGGCCAACCCGCATTTTTGCAAGTCGGCGCTAAGTCGCTACACCCAGTGGGATTTTATTGATTTGGTACAGCGCTACCAAATTCCTTACCACGAAAAAACCCTGGGGCAGTTGTTTTGCGACGATAGCGCCAAAGACATTGTCGCGATGTTGCAGCAGGAGTGCGATAGTGCGGGCGTGGTAATGGCACTGTCGCAACAGATTATGGCGGTAAGCAACGAAGAGGGTGGTTACCAGCTTCGTACTGCCACCCATCAGTTGCACTGTCAGAGCCTGGTGGTGGCCAGTGGTGGCCTGAGCTTGCCGAACTTGGGCGCGACCGCCTTTGGCTATCAGCTGGCCGAGCAATTTGGCCTGAATGTACTTCCGGTGCGGGCTGGCTTGGTGCCACTGACCTGGCAACCGAGCGATAAAGCGGTTTTTGAAGAAATCAGCGGCGTTTCCCTACCGGTGACGGCAGAAGCGAACCACACCCTCTTTGCTGAAGACATGCTGTTTACCCACCGCGGTTTAAGTGGCCCGGCTATTTTGCAAATTTCCAGCTTCTGGCAGCCCGGCGATGAGTTGTTGGTGAATCTGACACCAGGCCAGGACCTGGCTGCATTTTTAACGGCCCAGCAACAGCAGCACCCGGCGCAAGAGCTTAAAACCACATTGGGGCGGCTATTGCCAAAGCGTCTGGTGGAAAAACTGCTGGCGCTGAAGGTGTTTCAGAATCAGCCATTAAAAGCACTGAACCCCAAAAGTATTGAGCGCCTGTGTGACAGCCTGAACCGTTATGTGTTTAAACCCAATGGCACTGAAGGCTACCGCACTGCCGAAGTCACCCTAGGCGGGGTGGATACCAACGAGCTTTCCTCCAAAACCATGGCCGCGAAACACCAGCCTGGTTTGTATTTCATTGGTGAAGTAGTCGACGTTACCGGCTGGCTCGGCGGCTACAACTTCCAGTGGGCATGGAGCTCGGGCTGGGTCGCCGGGCAGTACTGTTAATGCCGTTAGTACGTCAGCTTAAACAACAACTCCATCAGATCCGGCTGCCACAGATTGTTTTTGCGCACCCGGTTGTTGTTGAGCAGCACCCCTTCGCTTTGCAGCAACTCACGCTGGCGTAGAGCCATCGCTGAGCCGGCTGGGAAAGCGAGGCTACGGTCACTTCGCAGTACCCTGTGCCAGGGCACGGCCAGTTCTGGCGGAGCATAGCCCAAAGCTTTGCCGACCAGTCGGGCGCGCCCTGGCAGGCCAGCTAAGTCTGCAATCTGACCATAACTGGCAACTTTGCCAAGGGGTATTTGCAACACCGTATGCCAGATCCGGGCATAAGATGGGTGGGTGGTCGTCATCAAAGGTTTCTGTGTCAGGCTGCTATCTGCTT
>SKGJ01000023.1 GCA_007117525.1 Alkalimonas sp. | reverse complement strand
CTTCCACTGCGGTGTTACCCTGGCTAGCAAGGTGGTCGACATTGCGTCGCCAGTGTGCCTTGCATTGAAAGCGCCCAAAGGCTCTGAAACTCGCATCTTGAGGTCACTTGATTATAAAACGGCCTCACAAAGGAGGCCGTTGGCGGATGCTCAAATGCTATTAGAAGCGGGCACGCAAGCCCAGAGTAATAGCACGGCCTGGTAAAGGCGCATCGTCTTTGATAAAGGAGCTGTGGACAAAACCAAGCCGATTGGTCAGGTTGGTGCCCCGGATAAAGGCCGTCATTTCAACGTCACTGACATCGAAGAAGTAGCTCAGGGTGGCATCCAGCATGGTGTAGCCTGAAGTACGGCTTTCCAGCGAGCTGACGCGATTTTGTTTGGCATAACGGGTTAGGCCAATTTCACCACTCCAGTTTTGCGCTTGATAACGGTACTCGGCACCCAGTTTCATCGGTGGAATACGGGGTAGGTCGTCGCCACCGCGGACTTTAGCCCGGACCTGATCGGCAAATAAATGCAGCGACTGCGCCTGATCCAGGTAATAACCCATTTCAAACTCAAAACCATACAGGATGGCATTATCCTGCCGGTATTGCAGTACCGGGAAGCTATCATGATGTCCATGGTCGTGCGAATGACCATGATCATGCGAGTGTCCATGATCATGGCCATGGTCGTGAGAGTGACCGTGATCATGCGAGTGGCCATGACCACCCAGATCGTCCATGCTCAGACCGGTATCTGTCAGATAGATGTAGTTGTTCACTCTGTTGTAAAAGAAGTTGTAGGTAAAACTGAGATTGCCATCGAATTTGCGGAAGGTCAGATCAAAGTTATTGGCCACTTCTTTGTAAAAGCGATCGCGGTTGGGCTCAATGTCGCCATCGTGATGATCAAGAACATACGCCAAGCCGAGCTCGTAGGTTCCGGTTGCCAGGTGAGCACCGTTGGCATACAGCTCAGATGCACCCGGGGCGCGTTCAGAGCGGCTGGCAGCAAAAGCCCAGGAGAAGCCCGGTTGGAACTCCCATACCACACCGGCCGATAAGCTGGACGCGGTAAAGCTGGCTTCTACATGCTCGTGATCGTCGTGGTCATGACCATGAGAATGGCTGTGGCTGTGATCATGGTCCTGATGACCAAACTCAATGCCATCGGCGTGATATTTCACCCGCTCCAAGCGGCCACCCAGCTGCAGGGTCAAGTCTCCAAAGCGTTTTTCTTCCAGCACAAAGAGAGCATGGCTGGTGGTTTCGGTATTGGGAGTAAAGGCTTCTTCACCGGATGCTTCGTAGTCATTGCGCAGCAAGTGATAGCCAAAGATCCCATGCCAGCCAGCAAGAGGTTCATGTTCGACGGTCAGCCGTGATTCCAGTGTTTTGCTGGCAAAAAAAGTTGCGACGTGGCCATCTTCAATCTCACTGTGCTCGTAATCGGTGTAGCCGAGGTTCAAGGAGATGGTTTCAATGCCTGCCAGTGGATCGTAGATTTCACCAGCCAGATTAAAGCGATTCTGCCGGGCTTTGGCAAAAACATCGTCATCATGATGGCCATGACCATGACCATGACCATGACTGTGACCGTGATCATGGCTGTGACCATGATCGTGTCCATGGTCATGATCATCGTGATCGTGGCCATGAGCGTGATCATGGGCCGGGATGCCATACTCCGACTCGGTGCGACCGGCATGGAAGCCCAGTAAACCCCGGCTGCCAATGTAGCTGACACCGGCATTCAGGCTGGTGGTTTCTACCCAGCTGTTGTCGATGTGATCGCGGTGCTCGCCATCGCTGTTGGTAAAATGCGGTACCTTGTAATCATCGGCGTGACGATGCAGGCCATCCAGGTGCCAGGCGACTTGGTTGCGGCTGCCATCGTGATTGACGGCAATGGCTTTTTCGTCGGACACAGAGTTAAAACGGGTTTCTACCACCGTATCGGCTTCTGGGCGCAGTTGCCGAGGGAGCCGGTTGTCCACCACATTGACCACTCCGCCGATGGCGCCGCTGCCGTACAGCAAGGTGGCCGGGCCACGCAAGACTTCGATTTGCTCAGTGGTCAGCGCATCGGCCATGATGGCGTGGTCAGGACCAGTACGTGACACATCGCCGGTATCCAGACCATTGTTCAAAATGCGCACGCGCGGGCCATCCAGGCCGCGGATCACCGGGCTTGAAGCGACAGGGCCAAAGTAGTTGGCATGCACGCCAGGTTGTTTTTTCAGAGTTTCGCCAATGGTCGGCTCTGTGCGGCGCGACAATTGCTCGCCAGTCAAAACCGACACCGGTGTAGCCATATCCAGGTTGTATTTATGGATGCCTGAAGCCGAGACAATGATGCGTTCAATTTGGCCGCCAGGTTGCATGGTGATGGCCAGAGGACTGGCAGGGTCGGCGATTTGAATGTACTGACCGTCAAAGCCCGGTGCTGTGATGTGCAGCTCGGCATTGGCTGGTGCTGATAAACGGAACTGGCCTTGCGCATCGGTAAAAATGTACTGCTGACGACCATGCACATGAATGCGGGCGTTACGAACTGGCTCGCCTTGAGCGTTTTTAACAACACCTGTAATGGCTTGGCCAGCAGACGCTTGCGCTGAAAAGCTGCAGGCAATCATCAGGGCGAGGGCTGAAGGTTTAAAAAAGGATCTCGCTTGGCGCATTGGTTTTCCCTTAAGTTGCTCTTGTGATGTTATAACATTTTACAGTTTCTATGGGCTGCTGCAAGAAGAACTGCTAGCGTCCCTTGGTAAAACCGCTGAATGCACTGATTTATTCGATAAAGTAGCAAGGGTTTGTCTGAACAAATGCCAACAGCTACAATGCCGGATCACTTTGTTTAGGGTCTGGTTATGAGCTTTTGGTCGGAATTTTTACTGATTGCCACGGTGCACCTGATGGCAGTAGCCAGCCCAGGGCCGGACTTTGCCATCGTGCTGCGCTACGCTGTTCGTTTTGGCAAAGAAGCGGCGCTGGCCGCAAGTTGTGGCATTGGCTTGGGGATTCTGTTGCATGTCACCTATTCTCTGGTTGGTATTGGTTTGTTGATTCAAACCACGCCTTGGCTTTACCTGAGTTTTAGCGTGTTGGCCGCACTTTATTTGAGCTATTTGGGTATTCAGGCGCTGCGCTCTCAGCCGGTGTCTCCGGCTGAAGCCATGGCCAAAGAACAGGTCGAGCCGTCGTTACCCAGGCGAAAAGCCTTAGTAACCGGCTTTATCACCAATGGCCTGAATCCCAAAGCAACCCTGTTTTTTCTGTCACTCTTTGCAGTAGTGATTTCGTCAGAAACCTCACTTGGCATCAAGCTGTTTTATGGTGGTTACATGGCGGTGGCTACCACCTTGTGGTTTTGTTTGCTATCTTTTTTGTTAACCCAGTCTCGGGTGCGCGGTTTTTTATTGCTGAAAGGCTACTGGTTTGATCGCGCCATGGGCCTGCTACTGTTGGCACTGGCTTTGCATCTGATTTGGCAGCTGTTGTTGAATCCATAGCTGTTGCTAAATCCATAATAGTAGGCACTTCAGCATCCAAACTAGAGTCTAGACCGTAGTAGCCGATACAGAGGTAAAGGCGTTAAGGAGCAAACCCCATGTTGATGAATGCCAAAGTCATCAAACTGGATTTGAATTACAGCTGCGCAGAGCATCATCATTTTGCGCAGCAACGCCACTATTTGTCGCCTTACCCGGAAGAGCCCGCTGAGCATTTTGCCCGCAGGGTATTGGCCTGGCTGAGCCTCTATGAGCAAAAGGTTGAGATGGCACCACAGCACCGGCGTGGCAAAGATCCTGATCTTTATGTACAGGACGAGCAACAACACTTTCAACTTTGGGCCAGCGTGGACTTATTGGAAGAGAAATACCTGCGCCGTGCTTGCCATCTTTCGGAGCAGGTGCTGCTGTTTTTAAGCCCGGAGGAACAGCAGCAATTTCAACAAGGTCACTATCAGCGCAAAGCATCCTGCTGTGTGGTGCAGCCTGAACAATTGTTGCAACTGTGCGACATATTCAAACCTCACATGGAACTCAGTGTCTGGCGGGAGGAAGACAGCATTCTGCTGACCGATGGCGACCAGCACCTGGAGTTGTCTGTTCATTGTCAGCACGCGCATTAAAGCCTGCCTTTGCCTGTCGGGGAAAAAACGCTATAATCGCCGCCCTCAGTTAGTTGCACTGGATTTGCGATCCAGCCAAGCACAGAAGGTTGATTATGTACGTTGTTGCTGCCCTGTATAAATTTGTCCGTTTACCCGATTATCAACAGCTGCGCGATAAGCTGTATCAACTGCTGGTAGAAAACCAGGTGAAAGGCACTTTGTTGCTGGCCGAAGAAGGCATTAATGGCACCATATGTGGCTCCAGAGCCGGTATTGACGCAGTGCAAGCCTGGCTTGCCGCAGAAGGTCGTTTTGAGGGGTTAAGCTACAAGGAATCCTTTGCCGAAGAGCCGGCCTTTTACCGCACCAAGGTCAAGCTGAAAAAAGAAATTGTCACCATGGGGGTACCGGATGTCGACCCGCAACACATCGTCGGCACCTACGTCAAAGGTGAGGATTGGAACCGATTAATCAGCGATCCGGATACCATAGTGATAGACACCCGCAACGATTACGAAGTGGCTATTGGCACCTTTCAAAATGCCGTCAATCCAAATACCACCTCTTTTCGGGAGTTTCCAGAGTGGGCTGCCAACAATCTGAATCCGGCCAGGCATAAAAAAGTGGCGATGTTTTGTACCGGCGGCATCCGCTGTGAAAAGTCGACGGCTTATTTGAAAGAGCAGGGGTTTGATGAGGTCTACCATCTGGATGGTGGTATTTTAAAATACCTGGAAGAGGTCCCTGCCGAGCAGAGTCTGTGGCAAGGCGAGTGTTTTGTCTTTGACCAGCGGGTCGCGGTGAAGCACGGCCTGGAGCAGGGCAGTTATGACCAGTGCTATGCTTGTCGGATGCCGTTGTCGCAGCAAGACATGCAGTCTGAGCATTACATCAAAGGCTTAAGTTGCCCGCATTGCCACGATAAAACCACCCCGGAGCAAAAAGCGGCCTTTGCTGAGCGACAAAAACAAGTGCAATTGGCCAAAGCTCGCGGTGAAAAACATATTCGTGATGGTAAAATTGAGCCATAATT
>SKGJ01000240.1 GCA_007117525.1 Alkalimonas sp. | reverse complement strand
TGATCCTGTTCCCGGTCGCCTGGCTCACCACCCGGCTGGTGCTGAAATACCGCCATGTACTGATGCCTCATCTCAATCAATGGAAAGTGGTGCAACTGCTTAAAGCCAGTAAGCTGGCACAGCTGTATCAGAAAATGAATTAAGGAGCGCTGTGATGATCCGTAAATCCGGTTGGTTGATTTTTTTAAGCATTCTTGGTGCGCTGTTTTTATTGGTATATGTATTTGCTGGCAGCGCCATTCGCATCGGCATGGTCTACAGTCTGGAAAAAGCGGCCGGGGCCGAAGTCAATATTCAGCGGGTCTCGCTGGGGTTGTTTCCACTGTCGTTGACCATTTCCGATCTGCAAATTACCGATGCCAAAGCCCCCGAACAAAACCTGGTGAGCTTTGCCCGCGCCAATGCCGAGCTGGAGCTATGGCCGGCCCTGCTTGGCTATTACGTGATTAGCGACTTGTCGGTCGAGCAACTGGCCTACGGCAGCGAGCGCCGCCGCCCCGGTAAGGTGTTTCGTGGTGAGCTGGCCGAAACCGAAGACTCCGGCTTCGATTTTGCCAGCCTGTTTGCCATTGAGCTGCCGGATGCCGATGAACTGCTGGCCCGAGCCAATCTGACCTCTGTTGCCAAAGGTGAAGCCCTGCAGCAATTGGCACAAAGTGAACAGCAACAAGTGCGGCAATTGCGCCAGCAACTGCCTGATAGCGATCGGCTGCGCGAGCTGGAGCAGCAAATTAAAGCCCTGACCGATGGCGATATCCGCGATGCCGCCGATTTGGCTGCCAAAACCGAGCAGCTGCGGCGGTTAAAAGCGGAGCTCGAGCAAGACAAAGCCAAAGTCGAGCAGGTGAAAACCGCCCTGCTGCAAAGCCGCGAGCAATTGCAAAGCGCGGTGCGCGATTTTCAGCAAGCGACTCAGGCCGACTGGCAGCAAGTTCAGTCCTACGCCAATCTGGCCGATGGCGGCCTGGCCGGCATCAGCCAGTTGTTATTAGGCGATTTGTGGGCCGAGCGCTTGCAGCAGCTGTATACCGTCTATCAGTTGGTCGCGCCCTACCTGCCGGAAGGGTCACGGTTGGAAGAGCAGCCCGAGCCGCGCGAGCTACCTGGTCGGATACTGCCGCTAAAGCAGCAGCCTTATCCAAACTTCTGGATTAAAAATGCTAGCATCAGCATGCTGATTGGTGGCGGCAATGCCGAGCTGCGTATCGAAGACATTACCGCGCAGCATCATATCATTGATGCCGCCACCCGCTTTGTGCTGGATGTGCAGCAACTGCCGATGCTGCAGCAGTTCCGGCTGGATGGCAATTTTGCCATCTTCGATCAGCTGCAATCGGAAGTAAACTGGCAGCTGCAGGGCCTGCAACTGGCTGAGCGGGTGTTTGGTGAAGGCAGCACCCGCTTTGGCTTAGAGCAAGCCTTGCTGAATTCGCGTGGCGGATTGAGCCTAAGCGGCACAGCGCTCGACCAGCAAGCCAGTGTGGCGCTGCAAAACCCACGCTTTAGCAGTGGCGACAACCGCTATGTGCAGCAGCTGACCCAGCTGATGAACCAGCAAGCAGAAATCCCGTTTCAGCTGCGCGCCGACGGCACCGTGACCCGGCCCAATGTCCGGGTCAGCTCGCCGCTGGATCGCATTGTGGCCGATGCGGTCATGGGTGAGGCCCAGGCTCGCTTTGCCGGTTTCGAGCAGGATTTACGCAGTAAATTCAATGCCAAACTGCCGGATACTGCTGGCGATCAGCAAGCCCTGCTCAGTCTTTTGGACCGCGAACAAGCCAGCACCGAGCAAATGAGCCAGCAGATTGAAACCCTGTTGGAAGCCCAGCTCGGCGACCTACGCGACCGGGCCCTGGACCGCATCCGCGGCCGGATTGGCGGTTAATCAATGACAGGCCCCGATGGCTGAGAAGGCAGTTATCGGGGCTCAATCTAATTACCAGGTCAAACTATTTCTCTGGGTGTCGTTACAACATATTGATTGGCACTTTCAGATAAACCTGACCATTCTCTTCTTTTGGCGGTAACTGTCCCGCCCGGATATTGACCTGAATGGAAGGCAAAATCAGCCGCGGCATAGCCAAGGTTTTATCACGGGCTTCACGTTTTTGCACAAAAGCCTCTTCTGTGATTTCGCTGTTCACATGAATATTGTGCTCAAGTTGCTCGGCAACAGTGGTTTTGTATTCATGTCCCCGGCCTTGGGTTGGATAATCATGACAGATGTAGATTTCCGTCTCAGATGGCAAAGACAGCAATTTTTTGATCGACCGATATAGGGTTTTAGCACTGCCTCCCGGGAAATCACAGCGCGCGGTACCAACGTCTGGCATAAATAAGGTATCGCCAACGAAGGCCATCTTACCATTCACGATATAAGCCAGATCTGCTGGTGTATGACCTGGGGTATGCATCACCCTGATCAACAAGCTTCCAACCTTGAGCGCTTCGCCATCTTTGAATAAGCGATCAAATTGCGCACCATTAGGCAAAAACTCTTTTTCTAAGTTAAAAATCTGCTTAAAAATGCCTTGTACTTGCTGGATATGTTCGCCAATCCCAATTTTGGCACCGAGCTTTTCTTTAAAAAACGGCGCGGCAGATAGGTGGTCGGCATGAGCATGAGTTTCCAGAACCCATTCTACCTTAAAGTTTTTTTGCTCAACATAAGCCAAAATTTCCTCAGCACTTTTCGTTGAAGTCCGTCCCGACTTATAATCAAAATCCAGCACTGGATCGATAATAACAGCTGAACCAGAGGTTAAGTCGGCAACCACATAGCTAAAGGTTTCACTGTCGCTGTCTAAAAAAGCTTTGACCTGTGTAAAAGGATCCATACCCCCTCCTATCGAAGTGAAAGCAAGAGCTGCAATGCAGCTCTTGGATGATATCGGCGATAACTTAAAGTGACTTCTTGCTGAAATACCAGTCAGTGTATTGATAGCCTTGATCTTTTCGTACTTCAGCATCAGCCATGGTAGCCGGTGGTGGTACAATCACATCTTCACCTGGCTGCCAGTTTTCCGGTGTGGCTACTTTGTGCTCATCACTGGTTTGCAGGGCTTTTAATACCCGCACAAATTCGTCGATGCTACGACCATTACTCATGGGGTAGTACACCATCGCCCGTAGAATTCCGTCTGGGTCGATAATAAAAGTGGCACGTACCGCAGCAGTATCGCTGGCGCCTGGCTGGATCATGCCGTAGGCTTTAGCCACTTCCATCGATAAATCGGCGATGATTGGGAAGGTAATTTTCACACCAAAGTTTTCTTCAATGCTGCGTGCCCAAGCAATGTGTGAGTGGACGCTATCGATTGATAGGCCTAACAGCTCGCAGTTTAACGCAGCAAACTGGTCAGCACGGGTGGCAAAGCCCATAAACTCAGTGGTACAAACTGGCGTAAAATCAGCTGGATGTGAGAACAGCACCAACCATTTACCTTTGTAATCCTCCAGGCTCTTCATACCAAAAGTGGTTTTTGCATTAAAAGCTGGAGCCGGTTTGTTCAGTTGTGGGAAAGTTACGTTTTGTTCAGACATTTTGTATTCCTCGATTGGTTGTTAAGAGTACTTTAGAAAAGTTGCTTATAACAAATTAGACTATGCTTATAACCAATGGAAATAATTGTTTTGGATTAGGCTCATCGTATTTATCGATTAATTAGAGATTTCTTTCATAATACTGGAGCATGGTCGGGTGCGCAGGAGTGATATCAAGCAACAGGAAACAGATAAATTAATTTTATATCAGAAGCTTAAACTGATGAGACTTGGTAATTAGGTTAGAGAGTTTCACCATCAATTTTGTTCAACAAGCTAACTAAGCTGGACCGCTTTCCTCTTCACCTCAAGCAAATGCGACAAAATGCCGCAGGTAAAACACCTGAAAATCATTTTCAGACACCATAAATTTAGGCAACACTAATATTCCAGGTTGGGCAATTCAGAACGTATGATGTTGAGTGCCCAAACCGCTAAAGTCACTATAAATGAGGTAAGCAATGTCCAGTTCGACGTTTTGGGATGAGCGTTATGCTCAGGAAGACTATGTGTATGGCGAAAAACCGAATGATTTTTTGGTCAGCCAGGTAGCGAGAATAAAACCGAACTCTCACATCCTGTGTTTGGCGGAAGAAATCGGGGGCAGATGAAAATAATATTAAAATCAAACCCTTTCAAGTGATGAAAGGCCGCATCCGCCAGCACAAACTCTGCAGTTAAAGGCAATTAAAATCCCTCGAGGTCTAATCGCGAGGCTGCAGCTTTTAAACGACTATATGGCACAGGTGGCGCTTCACAAACCTGCGTGAACTGACCAAACTGGGCTGACGTCAATTCAATAGCCGCCTGCGTCTGCAAAATCTGCGGAGCATTGTCTCGAATAAGCCCAACCATAGACTCGGCCAGGGACGCGCAGCCTGACGCAGCCGCAGTGCGCTCCGCCAGCTGCTTGGTTTCTGCATCCACCCACATTTCTATCCGCTCCAGGAGCCTTACTGCCATGGCTTTCAATCCTGAATAAAAAAGGCCTAAACCAGTATAGGGTTAAACAGCATATTGCCGCAATTTAATAGCTACTATTCTACCTATCCAGGCAGTAGCGTACGCCATTACTGTGGATGAGTGGCCAGCCACTCTTTCAGTGCGTTATTCATCCGGGTTTGCCAACCTTTGCCGGTGGCTTTAAAAGCATTGATGACTTCAGCGTCGAACCGTACTGTGGTCGATATCTTGGGGTTGTCGGATACTGGCCGCCCTCCCCGCTTCAGCTTGTCCATGAAACTGGCTGGCAACACTTCTTCAGCAGGCCGGAATCTGGCCAGCTCTTCATCGGATAAATCTTCCCGCAACTCGCCGTCTTGCGTGGTTAATGGTTTATTTGCGGTTGCCATAGGCTTGTACCTCTCGTTTATTCGCCTTGCGAAAGCTGATCACACGAATGCCGTCCGTTGTTATGGTAAACACCAGCGCGTGTACACGCCCGTCCAGTAACCCTAAAGCGGAGTAACGTACTTTTTAATCATAGGAGAAAGCACGGGCAGCCGGCAAGGCGGTGGTTAATAACAGCACCGGTAAGGCGATCAGCTGGGTTGCGATGGGCAAGCTGGCGGTAAAGTTGATCCAGAAAATGGCCGACCAGCTG
>SKGJ01000147.1 GCA_007117525.1 Alkalimonas sp. | reverse complement strand
ATTGGCCCGGATGGCGATCCGGTGTTGGAAAAAATCGAGGAAGTCATTAACGTAGCCACCATTCAGGCCCGGCTTGGTCGCAGTTTCCGGATTACCGGTATTAATAACCCGGGTGAAGCGCATAATTTGGCGCTGCAGTTGCGGGCGGGTGCTTTGTTGGCGCCTATTCAAATCATTGAAGAGCGCACCATAGGTCCAAGCCTGGGTCAGGAAAACATCGAGTTGGGTCAAACCGCCATTATGCTAGGTCTGGCTACTGTACTGGTGTTTATGGTGCTCTACTACAAGGCCTTTGGTCTGGTCGCCAATGCCGCTTTGGTTGCCAACCTAGTCTTAATTGTCGGCATCATGTCTATGATTCCTGGTGCGACCCTGACGCTGCCGGGTATGGCGGGTATTGTGCTGACGGTTGGTATGGCGGTGGATGCCAATGTGCTGATTTTTGAGCGTATTCGTGAGGAGCTACGCGATGGGCGCAGTGTGCAGCAGGCCATTCACCATGGTTACGACCGGGCGTTGTCGACCATTGCCGATGCCAATGTGACCACCTTAATCGCAGCGCTGATCCTGTTTGGCGTTGGGACCGGGCCGATTAAAGGCTTTGCGGTCACCTTAATGATCGGCATCATCACCTCGATGTTTACCGCCATTGTGGGTACCCGTGTGCTGGTCAACATGATCTGGGGCGGTCGCCGCCTGCAGAAACTGCCAATTTAAGGAGGCCGGCATGATTGCGATTACTTTTACCAAAACCATCCAATTTATGCGCTTTAAAATACCGGCGCTGGTGTTGTCCGGTATTTTGATTGCTGCCTCAATCGGTTTGATGGCCACCAAAGGCCTGAACTGGGGCCTGGATTTTACCGGCGGCACCGTGATCGAAGTGGGTTACGAGCGCGATGCCGATTTAACGGCGGTGCGCGCTGTGCTGGCTGAAGCGGGCTTTCCGGATGCGGTGGTGCAGTACTTCGGTACCAGCCGCGAGGTGCTGATCCGCATTGGCCCGAGGGACGACATCGAGCAGGTGACCCTGGGTGAGCAGATCCTGCGGCTGCTGGACCAGGCCGATGCCGACCGGGTCGATATGCGCCGGATTGAGTACGTTGGGCCCAGCGTTGGCGCGGAATTAAAAGAGCAGGGCGGTTTGGCCACCCTGGCTGCGCTGATCTGCATTTTGATCTACGTTGCCTTTCGCTTTGAATGGCGTTTTGCACTGGGGGCGGTCACGGCTTTGGCGCACGATGTGATCCTGACCTTAGGGCTCTTCTCCTTGCTGCAGCTGGAGTTTGACCTGACGGTGCTGGCGGCGGTGCTGGCGGTGATCGGTTACTCACTGAACGACACCATTGTGGTGTGCGACAGGATCCGTGAAGGCTTCCGCCGTATCCGCGAAAGTGAGCCGATTGAGGTGGTGAACGAGTCCCTGACCGGCACCATGAGCCGGACCATCATTACCTCGGTGACCACCATTTTGGTGCTTCTGGTGCTGTTTTTCAAAGGCGGTGAGTTGATCCATGGCTTTGCCACTGCGCTGTTGTTTGGGGTGGTGATTGGGACCTACTCCTCGGTCTACATTGCCAGCTCGATGTCCTTGTTGCTGGGCATCAGCCGCGAAGATCTGATGCCACCGCCGGTGGAAAAAGAAGGCGAGAATACCGAACCCTTGCTATAAGTTGGTATAACCGACAAAATGCCAGTCCATCGACTGGCATTTTTTATGGAGCTTAGCATGCAGCACTCGCCAGCATTTTTGGCTTTGGTGAACGCCGCCAAAGCCGTCATCCATGAGATGACGATTTCCGATCTGCAGCAGCAAGGGACACCCTATGTGTTGCTTGACACCCGCGAAGATCACGAATGGCAACAGGGCCATCTGCCTGGCGCCATGCATCTGGGCAAAGGCATTATCGAGCGGGACATCGAACAGACGGTGCAGGATAAACAACAGCGGATTATTTTGTATTGCGGCGGTGGCTATCGCTCGGCTTTGGCCGCGCAGACCTTGCAGCAGATGGGGTACCAACAGGTGTTCAGTCTGGCTGGCGGCTACCGCGCCTGGCAGGAGCAGGGGTTGCCGATTGAGCTTCCTTAGAGCCGCACGCCCTTGACCCAATAAAAAACCCGGCTCAGGCCGGGTTTATATCCATATATGGGTATAATAACTGCGCTAGCTTTAGCGCATCAGTTCTTCGGTCAGGTGTGGCCGCATGGTTTTAAGCATGGCCTGCAACACTTTCGGGCTGGCCGCGACCACATTGCCACTTTTCAGCTGGTTGTTGCCCCCGGCAAAGTCGGTCACCAAACCACCTGCTTCCCGCACAATCAGTTCACCGGCTGCGATGTCCCATGGCTTTAAGCCGATTTCCCAAAAGCCATCCAAACGCCCGGCAGCGACATAGGCCAAATCCAGCGCAGCAGAGCCGGCACGACGCATGTCCGCCACCAGAGGGAACAAGCTGTTGAACAGGCTGCTGTACACCGGCAGCAATTGCTTTTGTTTGAACGGGAAACCGGTCGCCAGCAAAGCACCGGTTAATTCCGGCCGGTTGCCCACCCGAATACGACGGCCATTGAGCTGGGCGCCGCGGCCACGGGAAGCGGTAAAGAGTTCATCGCGCAGTGGGTCGTAAATCACGGCTTGTTCCAGCTTGCCCTGAACTTTCAGCGCAATGGAAATCGACACATGAGGAATGCCACGGATAAAATTGGAGGTGCCATCGAGCGGGTCGATGATCCATTGGTGATCGCTGTCTGCTGGACCTTGCTGGCCAAGCTCTTCACCCACCACAGCATGGCCAGGGAAGGATTTACGCAATGTTTGCGCTATCAGCTGCTCGGCTTCACGGTCGATGTTGGTGACAAAGTCGTTGCTGGATTTTTCAGTGGATTTGACAATATCCAGCTGCTCGCAAGAGCGGGCAATAAGTGTTCCTGCGCTGCGGGCAGCACGGATGGCGATGTTCAACATCGGATGCATAGCGATTACCTTATTGGAAAAAGAGCGGTTAAAACTTACACAAAAGTGCGGCGGCTATTGTAGCGACTTAGCCGGTAAAGTAAAGGTCTTTTCCGCATGTTGCAGCAACGCCAGGATCTCGTCGTTGCGTTTTAGCACCCGCAATTGACGAAACAAAGCCTCTGCCTCAGGGTATTGCAGCTTCAGGTAGCTGAACCACTGTTTAATGCGGTTGCTGTAGTACTTGCCTTTGTCACCCGCCACTTCGTACTGGGAATACCGCATCAGTAACTGCAATACCTCGGGCCACGACATGGCCTGCTGGCCGCTGCAAATGCATTGCGCCAGATTGGGCAATGCCAAAGCGCCTCGTCCCAGCATAATGTCCTGGGTGTTGGCTTCGTGCTGGCATTGCGCGGCCTGGGCCGGTGTCCAGATTTCACCATTGGCAATCACCGGTATGGCGATCCGTTGGCGAATACGGCCGATCCAGGGCCAATAGGCCGGAGGCTTGTAACCATCGGTTTTGGTGCGGGCATGCACCGTCAGTACAGTGGCACCGGCGGCTTCAATGGCGCTGGCATTGTCCAATGTCAGAGCCGTATCGTCGTAACCCAGCCGGATTTTGGCGCTGACCGGGTGCTCCGAGGGAACGGCTTGGCGAACGGCTTTGACGATTTGATACAGCTGCTCGGTTTCTTTCAGCAGCACCGCGCCACCACGGCTTTTATTGACTGTTTTTGCCGGACAGCCAAAGTTGAGATCAATGCCGGGTGAGCCCAACTGCACCGCCTTGGCGGCATTTTCCGCCAGCCAATGCGGCTCTTGCCCAAGCAATTGCACCCGTACCGGTACCCCGGCAGGTGTTTTACCGCCGTGCTCCAGCTCCGGGCACAGTCGCCGAAATACCCGGGCCGGCAACCGCTGATCCACCACCCGGACAAATTCAGTGATGCACAGATCAAAGCCGCCAATGCGGGTCAGCATATCGCGCATTAAGTGATCAACCACGCCTTCCATCGGCGCGAGAACAATTTGCATGGCAAACTCAGCTGCAATAAAGGGGCGGGAATTATAGAGAAAGGACGATGAAGAAACCAGCAAAAAGGCTGGCTAAAAGCCAGCCTTCTGGTACCGTTACTTCGACAGGATGACCTGCTTTTGGCTGACAGGATCCAGTTGTTTCAGGGCAGCCTGGCCCGTGGTGAGCATGGTGCCATTGTCCAACGGTAGTACGTTGTAATACCCGTGGCTTTCGCCAACAATCTGGCATTGGCTTGTGGCCAGATCGTAACTGGCGATTTGGCTTGTCACAATCAACAGGCGATTATCCGCAGCATCGAAATTGAGCTTTTGAATACCGGACACATCGATATCCAATACATTTTGTCCGATGTTATTGGTGCAGCTATCCAGCAGCAACTCTGTTTCCAGCGTCTCCAAATCCAGCCGGTAGATGCTGCTTTGGCTTTGACTGGCAAGGAATAACTGGTTGCCAGTAGCATCCAGGGCAGCAGCATTCAGGCCGGTAATGACCCCAGCCGGCCCCGCGCTGCCATCGAACTCCAGCAAAGTACGAGCACCATTGGTTGCATTAATTTGTAGGATGGCATTTTCCAGTTGAAATTGTGTCATGTACAGTCTTTGCGTTTCTGTATCAAAGTCCCCGCCACTTAGCGTATCGATGTCGATACCGCTTTCGGTTTCAGCATCGCTAATCACAGTTTTGCTGTTATCCGTCAGTGAAACAGACCATATGGCATCACTTAAGCCAACCAGCAGTGCATCGGTGGCAGCGTTATAGAAGAGCCCGCTGGGGTAGGTATTAAACTCGCGAACAATTTCAATAAGCTGGGTTCTGTTGCCAGTCTGCAGATCAATAGCAAACAAGGACTCTGCCGCATTTTGACCATCATCCAGCACGTAGAGAATATCGGCGCTGCTGCCAAAGGTCAGGTACTGTGGTGACAACAAACCACGGCCAGAGCCAATGCCAGAGCTTAGCAGAGCCGAACGCTCGCCACTGGTGGTATCTACCTGCAGTACCACTTCAAAGCTGGAATCTGTAATCAGCAAGGTTTCGTTATTTAACAGCATCGCATCTTGAATTTGTGCGGTCGGGAACTCAAGTACTGCTGTCTCTGCTGACAGCATCTGTGCTTCGAGTAGGGTTAAATCAACAGATACGATACCGGAAAAGCCGGCGATAAAAAGCTGTTCTGGCTTT
>SKGJ01000192.1 GCA_007117525.1 Alkalimonas sp. | reverse complement strand
CTGACCCGCGGCGAGCACAAAGTCTGTGGTCTGACCCGGCCCGAAGACGTGCTGGCGGTGGCGGAGGCCGGTGCCTGCTACGCCGGCCTGATTTTCTACCCTAAATCGCCCCGCGCAGTCAGCCTGGAGCAGGCTCAGCACCTGGTCGCCGCCGCAAAGGCGCAAGCTGCTACGTCCTTGCACAGCGCGGGAGCCTTGCAGTTTGTCGGCGTCTTTGTTGATACCGCGTCCAGCGAGGTAGCCAGCATCGCTAAGTCACTTGAGCTTGCGGCTGTGCAGCTGCATGGTCAGGAAGACGATGCCTATATCGACCAACTGAAACCCTTGCTGCCGGCAGGCACCGAGATTTGGCGGGCCTACCGGGTTGGTGATAGCCTGCCCAACTTTACCAGCAAAGCCGATCGTCTGCTGCTGGATACCTACCAGGCTGGCACTGCCGGCGGGACCGGCCAGGCTTTTAACTGGCAGTTGCTGGACACATTGGACACTTGCGTGCCAGTGATGCTGGCCGGCGGTCTGAACCCAGAGAATGTGGTCACCGCACTGAAGCTGCCGGTAGCCGGGCTGGATATCAACTCCGGCATTGAGCAGGCGCCTGGCATCAAAGATCAGCACAAATTAACCATTACTTTTAACCGGATCCGAGAGTTTTCTTATGACAAAGCGTAGTATATCTGCCTATTTCGGCGACTATGGCGGCATGTTCGTGCCAGAACTGCTGGTACCGGCCTTAAAGCAACTGGAACAGGCTTTTATTGAAGCCCAGGACGATCCGGCCTTTCATGCCGAATTTCAGCATTTGCTGACCAGCTATGCCGGCCGGCCTACCCCACTGACCCTGTGCCGCAATATTTCTCCCAACCCCAAGGTCAAAATTTACTTAAAGCGGGAAGACTTGCTGCATGGCGGCGCCCATAAAACCAATCAGGTACTGGGCCAGGCCTTACTGGCCAAGCGGATGGGCAAGAACGACATCATTGCCGAAACCGGCGCCGGCCAGCACGGCGTGGCGACGGCCCTGGCCTGTGCCTTGCTGGGCCTAAAGTGCCGTATTTACATGGGAGCCAAAGACATTGAACGCCAGCAACCCAATGTGTTTCGGATGAAGCTGATGGGGGCGACCGTGATCCCGGTCACCTCAGGCTCTGGCACATTAAAAGATGCGGTCAATGAAGCCATGCGCGACTGGTCTGCCACCTACGAAAAGAGCCACTATCTGCTGGGAACCGCCGCCGGCCCACACCCCTTCCCGACGCTGGTGCGTGAGTTTCAGCGCATGATAGGCGAAGAAGCCAAGGCCCAGCTGCTGCAAGAAGAAGGCCGCTTGCCGGATGCCGTTATTGCCTGTGTCGGCGGAGGCTCCAACGCCATCGGCATGTTCGCCGACTTTATCGACGAGACCGGCGTGCAGCTGATTGGCGTCGAACCCGGCGGCCTGGGTCTTAGCAGCCACCAGCACGGTGCGGCGCTGAGCACCGGCAGTTATGGCATCCTGCACGGTGCCTACACCGCCATTATGCAAACCCCGGATGGTCAGATTGAAGAGTCCTATTCGGTTTCAGCCGGTTTGGATTACCCGGCGGTTGGCCCCCAGCACACCCATTTGCAGCAAAGTGGCCGTGCCAGTTATGTCGCCATCAACGACGATGAAGCCCTGGCAGCCTTTCAACTGCTGGCCAAGCACGAAGGCATTATCCCTGCGCTGGAAAGCTCGCACGCGCTGGCCTATGCACTGAAGTTGGCGGCCGAGGCCGAGCAAGAACAAATCCTGCTGGTCAACTTATCGGGCCGGGGCGACAAAGATCTGGCCCATGTCCACAGCATTTTAAACCCACAATCGTCGCAGGAGACCAAGGCATGAGTCGTTACCAGCAGATGTTTCAGCGCCTTGAGCAGCAACAGCAAGGGGCTTTTGTACCTTTTGTTACCTTGGGGGACCCGTCCATTGCCTTGTCCCGCCAGATTATTGAAGCCCTCATCGCCGGTGGCGCCGATGCGCTCGAGCTTGGCATTCCCTTTTCCGATCCGGTGGCCGATGGCCCGACCATTCAGGGCGCCAATATCCGGGCGCTGCAAGCCGGTGTCACTCCAGGTCAGGCACTGCAGCTTATCAGTGAGATCCGGGCCAGTTACCCGGATTTACCCATCGGCTTGCTGCTGTACAGCAATCTGGTGATGGCCAAAGGCATTGATGGGTTTTACCAGCAAGCCGCTGCCGCCGGCGTCGACTCGGTGCTGATTGCCGATGTGCCGCTGCACGAGAGCAAGCGCTTCCGGCAGGCAGCGATGCAGCATGGCGTGGCACCGATTTTCATTGTGCCGCCCAACTGCGACGACGACACCCTGCGTCAGGTCGCATCTTATGGCCGTGGTTACACCTACTTGCTAAGCCGGGCCGGTGTTACCGGCACCGAAACCCAGGCGGCCAGTCCGGCGCATCATTTGATCGATAAGCTGGCCGAGTACCATGCCGCGCCAACCTTGCTGGGGTTTGGCATCTCAGAGCCAGAGCATGTCAAAGCTGCGCTGGACAGCGGTGCTGCCGGTGCTATTTCTGGCTCCGCCATTGTCAAACGCATTGAAACCTTGCACCATCAACCCGAGCAACTGCTGCAAGAATTAACCCGCTTCGTGCAGCAGATGAAAGCGGCCACACAGCGCTAACTCTGCTCAGCATAGCGTCTACTCTTCCCCGGTGGCTTCGTCGGCTACCGGGGCCTGCTCTGCCACCTTGCGAAAAGCCATATCCCGGTAGGGGTGCCGGCTGCCAACCTGTCCCCGATGCGGCAGCAACTCAAAACCGGTAACATTACGTTGTGCATCCAATTGAAACTGGATCCGTGCAGCGGCGGCCACATTCGGGTCCTGCCAGCGGATTACAAAGCTGTGATCGGCAAAAGGCTCCATGCTGCCAACCTTGTTGATCATTCGTGATGAGTGAAAGCTGAGCCCTTCCGGGCTGTGACGGATCTCGATACCGCCAAACCAGCGATCGGCAAAATAACCGGCGTAAGCACTTAGCGGCAACAGCACCTCGCCAGTGCCAACCGGCTTTGCAACAGGATGTTGCGCGCGCTCCTCGCGCTCTTGTTGCAACAACGCCACCCAGTCAATGGGTTCAGCTGCCGCTAAATAGGCATCTAGGATGGATTGCACCACCGCCGTGCGGGCCCCACTGTCCGAGCCATTGTTCAGCAGCACCAGCCCGAAGTCCAGCTCTGGTACCAGCGCCAGATACGCCTGAAAACCCGACAAGGTGCCGGTATGGTGCACCACCTTATGGCCATGCATGTCCTGCAAGCGCCACCCCAGACCATAGGCACTGAAGTTGGTTTGATGCAGCTGCCAGCTGCGCCCGGTCACCGTCATCAGGGTGCTGGGCGACCACATGGCCTGCAATTGCTGTGGGCTGAAGGGCTGCTTCTCAGTGGTTCGGCCATGATGACTGTCCAGCAAAAAGCGCAGCCAGGGCAGCATGGCCTCGGCACTGCAAACCACACCTCCGGCCGCTGCCGACATCAGGCCGGGACCATCGATGCCATTGCGCTCAATAATGAAAAAGTCACCATCACGCTCGCCATAGCCGACCGCTCTATTATCCAGCACCGTCTGCGGCACAGCACCGGCATAACAGGCCATGCCCAACGGCTGAAAAATACGCTCCGCCACAAAGTCTTCCCAGGGTTGCTGGGCCAGCCGCGCAACCAGCTCGGCGGCCACAATGTAAAACACATTGCTGTAACCGTACTGACTGCGAAAACCAAACTCAGGGGTCAGATAACGCAGGTTGTGCAGCACTTCCTGGCGGCTAAAACCGGAAGGCTCTGGCCAGATCATGCTGTCACCAGCGCCCCCCACCAAGCCACTGCGATGCGAAAGCAGATCGCGCAGGGTAAACTCAGCCGTCACCCAGGGGTCTTGCAAGCGAAACTCAGGCAGGTGATCCACCACCTTATCGTCCCAGTGCAGCTTGCCCTCATCGACCAGAATCGCCACGCTGGCAGCGGTAAAAGCCTTGCTGACCGACGCCAGCCGAAAATAGCTGCTCGTTTCAGCCGGCAGGCCCTGGGTCAGATCCCGGTAGCCGTAGGCCGCCAAATGCCGCACCTCGCCCCCCTGAACCAGCGCTAATGTCATGCCCGGCGTGGCAAAGGCGGCCATCGCCTGCTCGGCTAATGCATCCAGTTGCGATGAGTCCGGCAACGCCGCATGACTGGCCAAGCTTAGCCAGGCCGCCCCCCAGACCACCTTGAACCACCGTTTTGGATCATGCATTCTGCTCTTCTCCTTCATGGCACTGTCAGCTCTGGCGTTCATCAGCAGCGGCAAACAAACCACCCAACCGCTCAACCCGACGGGTTAACGCCGTCTGCCAGACCGCCGTATTTGGGATCACCAGGCTCAGTTGTTGCTTGGCCCGGGTAATGCCGGTGTAAATCAGTTCCTTGCAAAGCACCGGCGAATCACGGTCGGGTAAGATCATCACCGCATGGCGAAACTCCGAGCCCTGAGATTTGTGCACCGTCATCGCATAGACGGTTTCCACCGCATCCAGCCGACTGGGTAAAATCCAGCGAACGCCGGCGGGATTGGCCTCGGTGACAGGTGCCGGGAATACCACCCGCAGCCGCTGATCACCGGGGTGCTTCAGCACAATGCCGATATCGCCATTGTTCAAATTCAGGCTGTAGTCATTGCTGGTAACCATCACCGGCCGACCGTGGTACCAGGCACCACTTCCGCTGGCTGAGCCTGAACGCAGCAGCTGCTCCATCATCCGGTTCAGCTGCTGCTGGCCCCAAGGGCCGGATCGAAGGGCTGTCAGCAGCTGGTAATCGGCATAGGCCGACAACACCCTGGCCGCCCAGGCATTGATGGCTTCTTCCTCCCCGGCTTCACCTTGATTGCACAGCGCTATAAAGCCTGCAAAGCCACTGGCAAGTTCACGCCAAAATGCGCTGGCTTTCGGGTCGGCTGCCAGAGTCGGCATGGATTGGCCTGCCACAGCAACGGGAGCAGGCAGCAGCCTGACCTTGGTTAACGCCTGATTGGCCGCGTCGACATCGCAGGCATTCACAGCCAGCGCCAGATCGGCAATGGCGCCCTGAAAGCGCTCGGAGCCTTCCAGCATCACAATGTGGTCGTGCAACCCTGGCGCAACGGAGGCAGCTGGCTCTGGAAGGGTTTCACCACTGG
>SKGJ01000090.1 GCA_007117525.1 Alkalimonas sp. | reverse complement strand
TCCAGATCTTCGCTGTACATTTGAATGCTCGGCGTCAGCACAAAAAAGCCCAGCGCTTGCAGCCGCTGCGCCATTTCCTGCTGGGTAATTTCATTCCAGAGCCGGCCAATATTGGCGCCGTTTACAAAGGCACCGGGCATCATTTTGCCCGGCGAGGTGTACTGCTGCGGCAAGACCGCAATCGGCTTTTGGGTTTGCACCTGAATAGCCGCAACATCGGCATGGGTCCAGTTGGCACCGGTGTAATTAAAGCGCACCCGATACTTACCTTCACCGCGCTCAAAAGCATAGTCACGGCCATCATCAAGGATCATCAACATGGCTTCAGTTTGCCCTGGCGCCGGCGAGCAACCGGGCAGGCTAAAAACCGAGAAAAAGGTGAATAACAACACAGCAGCTCGCATCAATAACCTACCTGTTCAGGGGGAGTCTGATTTGATGCTAGCAGGGGGATGCCGGGCAGGCATGTTGGCTTCTATCGGTTTGGCCTATGGTTGTTCGTTCACCAACGTATAGAGTTGTTCAAGCGAAGCCGGGCGCCCCAGATAAAACCCCTGAAACTGACGGCAACCGAGCTGGTGCAAGGCTTTAAATTGCGCAGCTGTTTCAACCCCTTCCGCTACGACTTCCAGCTCCAGGCTCTTACCAAGCGCCAAAATGGTTCGGACAATGGCCTCATCGCTGCTGTCATCCAACAGATCGCGCACGAAACTCCGATCTATTTTAAGTTGGCGTAACGGCAAGTTTTTCAAGGATTGAAGCGATGAATAGCCGGTGCCAAAGTCATCCATCGCAATCTGAATGCCCATCCTGGCAAGCTGATACAACTGCTTATGCGCCAGCTCGGTATCATCCAGCAATTGACTTTCTGTGATCTCCAGCAGCAAGCGCTGAGGCGCTGCCTCGGTCTGCGCCAGCATATCGGCCAGCCCCGACACAAAATGACTGTCCAACAACTGACGCGCGCTAATATTCACCGCCAGCTTCCAGTGTTGGTAGCGCGCATCGTTCGACCAATCCGCCAGCGTAAGGCAGCTTTGCATCAACACCCAGTTCCCAATCGGCACGATTAAACCTGTTGCCTCAGCAACCGGAATAAAATCGGCCGGGGCATAATGACCATGCTCAGGATGATGCCACCGCAGCAGCACCTCGGCTCCAATCATGCCCTGTTGCTCATTAAACTGCGGCTGGTACTCGAGATACAACTCCTGATTGCCAAGTGCAGTCCGCAACCGATTGGTCAAAACGGTCCGCTCTGTAACATCCAGCTGCATCTGCTGATTAAAAAAGCGCAGCCGGTTGCGGCCACGGTTCTTGGCATCGTACATCGCCATATCGGCCCGCTGCATCAACTCATCCACGCTGTTGCCATCGGAGAGCATGGCTACACCGATACTGGCTGAAGCCTGATAGGGTTTCTGTTGCAACAGCACTGGCTCGGCCAGCAGCTGCAAGACCTTGTCACCGATCACCTGCACCCGCTGCCAGGCACGTTGGTGGTCATCGGGCAACTCCAACAGTAAAATAACAAACTCATCGCCTCCTAACCTGGCCAGGGTGTCGCATTGACGAAGCCCCTGCTGCAAACGCCTGGCAATTTGCAATAAAAACTCATCTCCTACCGCATGGCCCAGGGTATCGTTTAAATCCTTGAAGTGATCCAGGTCGATAAACATCAGGGCACCTTGCTGCTGCTGACGCTGAAACAGCGCATAAGCCTGCTGCAGCCTGTCGAGCAGCAGCCTACGGTTCGGTAAACCGGTCAGCGCATCGTAAAACGCCAACTTATGAATGGCTTCCTGTTGCTGTTTGTGCTCGGTGACATCGGTGGAAATACCGCAGAGCGCATATATCTTGCCAACGGCATCCCGCAGCGGAATCTTTACGCTTAAAAAAGTTTGAGTGACCCGGCCATCGCTGGTGGTATTTTCCTCTTCATGCACCCCGCGCTTGCCACTTTGCAGCACCAAATGATCGTTGTGCTGCAGCTTGCTCGCGGTCTGATGATCAAAAAAAGCAAAGTCATCATGATCCACGGCTTGCTCTGGCGTGCAACCAAATAACTTAGCGACATTGTGATTGATGTATTGGTAGCGCAGCTGGGTATCTTTGATGTAAATATAGGCATCGACCGAATCAAGGATGGTATTGAGTCTGGCTTCGCTGGCTTTCAGGTGCCGGGTTTGTTGTTTTACCTGCCACCGCAGCACCAAAGCACCGGTAAAAACCAGCATCAGTACGATCATCGCAACCAGCAGCAAGCTGCGGTATAGCTGTCCATTTTGCTGCAGCTCTGGCTCTCCACTGCCCCAGCGCTGCAGAATTTGATAGTAAGGTGAGTCCGGCTGCTGCTGCCAGCGCTGCAGGTAGTTATCCAGCGTGCTTAACACCTGCTGTTGCTGCCCCAGCCGACTGGCATAGAACAGCCGACTGGGTTGAAACAACCAGGGGCTGGGGGTCAACTGGTAGCGTTGCGCCTGTTGCTGACCAAAATAATGATTGGCTGCTACCAAATCCGCGCGTCCGGCCTGAACCAGGGCAAATGCCTCGGCCAGAGACTCGACCAGCACCAGCTCAGCTTCCAAATGATGCGTTTCCAGCAATGCCTGCAGGTAGCTTTGCTGCACGGAATCCAGCAAGACAGCGATGCGTTGTCCGCCTAACTCCGCAATCTCGGTGATCTGCGCGCCGCTACGACCATACAACTGAGACCAGCTGTACAACGCCGGCGTTTGGTGAAAATGAAACTGTTCAGCTCGCTGCTCACTAAAGGCCATATCCGGCAATAAGTCGATTTCGCCATCCAACAAAAAACGCAGGCAATAACTCCAATCGCATGAAACCGTATGCAGCTGCCAACCTTCCCGTCGGGCAATTTCCACCAACAGTTCACCCAGAATACCGCTGGGGCTGCCATCAGCTGCAGTTTTGAGTTTAGGTGGGTTGTGGTACACGCCTACCACCAGTGGACGCTCACTGGTATCGGCCAAAAGCTGCGCCCAGAGCGGTTGCAACCATACCAGCAACACCATCATTGAAAGTAAGCGCATGGTTTCATTTTTGTTGACGGATAATTTAGAGCTTATGCCATCCTGCTAAAAATGCAAACCTTGCTGCCAGAACGAGCACCGTCATACTTTCCAAATCCAGCCTTTGCGGTAACAGCCGTACATGGCCAGATAAGCCAGCAACAAAAAGCACAGTGCAAACATCAAAGAGCCAAACTCATTGCCAAAGAATGGCTGAAACCAGCTGCGGTACAACCAGGGCTGCAGCACCGTCGTGCCAATCGGGATCATGCCAAGCAAGCGGGCCACCAGCCCGGCCGCAACAAAGAATAAAATGGCATTGGCGCCAAAGACCACAAAAGGTGCGGTCCAGCGGCGATAACCGCGGATATCACAGAGCCACAACGACAGCGCCAGCACCAACCAGGCATAGCCGGTACTAAGCAACACAAAGCTCGGCGTCCACAAAGCTTTGTTGATGGGCAACCAGCCATGCCAAAGCTCGGCCAGCAACACCGCAGCGACACCAAACAGCAGCAGCGTCTTAATTTTACTGGTCAAAGCTCCCGGCTGTTGCAGGTACTGGGCGGTGAGCACCCCGGCCAGGCAACTGCTGATGGCAGGCAAGGTGGACCAGAGCCCTTCCGGATCGAAGCTAAAAGGGGTCGCGCTCCGGTAGAGCAGATGATTGGGCCCCAGCAGCCGATGATCCAACCAGGCGGCAAAGTTGTTGCCATACTCCAGCAAACCACGATAACTGTTGCCAGCATCATCCTGATAAGTCAGACCAAACATGGCCAGCAAATAAACACCGCATAGCAGCAAAGCAGCCAGCAAACGCCCGCGCCAGGCAAGCACCAGCACCAGCAACAAACTGATAAAATACACCACTCCAATGCGCTGCAAGACCCCAGGGTAACGCAGTGCCTGCAAGCGCTGCTCGACCCAGTCAAAGTTGGGATCCCTCAGATTGTAGTAGGCCAGTGCCAGCATCAGACCCAGAGCAATCAGCTTGAGGCTGCGCTGGCTTCCGCTCAGCAGCTGAGCGGGTCGGCTGCGCTGCTGCTTGCTTAAGCTGAGCTGCATGGAGACACCGACAATAAAGATAAAAAACGGGAAAATCAGATCGGTTGGGGTCCAGCCGTGCCATTCGGCATGGCGTAGCGGCGCATAGATGTGTGCCCAACTGCCAGGATTATTCACCAGAATCATCGCGGTGATGGTGATGCCACGAAACAGATCAAGCGCCAGCAGTCGATCGGCGGGCAGCTGCTGCAAAATACCATCGCAGTGACGCTGCCACCAGGCTTTCATCGTGCAGGCTCCGTCGGCAGCTGCACCGGCAACTCCCCCCGCGCTGGATAGCGGCCAAGCAGCACATCGGCCAGGGCTTCAAAGGCTGGCCCGCTGTGCGTCCCCGTTGCAGGGTCAACCCGGGTATGGTAATCGTAACTGGCCAGCACCGCTGCCGCATTCGCCCCGAATTGTTGCAGATCGTAGGGGCTGCGTAAACTGAGGTAAACTTCCGGGATCTTCCGGACTTTGGCCTCGGCACTGAGTTGTTGCAGGCGCTGTTCCAACTGCTGGTAGGCCCGTTGCAAACCACCCAAAGCCGCCACATCGTCCAACCCGCCTAGCTCCGCCAGGCTTGGCATCGGAGTCACCATGGCGGTGATCAGCACAGCGCTGCTATCCAGCGCCGCCAATACATCGGGCCAATGCTCCGTCAGAGCACTGAAGCAGTGCAGCTGCCCGGAGGCGACGCCGCGAGCACTCAGTGCCGCCAGCATGGCTTCACAGCGGCTTTGATCCGGCATCAACAGCAGCCAGGGTTTGGCAGCATCCGGCTTAAGCGGCAGCAATTGCTTGTGGTTGCGCACCAGAGTCATGCTGTCACGCGCCAGTGCCAGCTCCAGCGCCCTATGTTCCGGGTGTGCCAGCACAGAGAGCTCCGGCAACTGGCTGGGCAGCTGCTGCTTTAACCGGTGCACGCGGGCAAACGAGGCTCTTAACTCCGTTTCATCCAGCTTGCCAGCGGCAACGGCTTGTTCCAGCACATCAAGCAGAGCATCCAACTGCACCAGCTCTGCCGGGCTTTGAATTTTTACCGGCATCAGCGCTATGTCGGCTCCAGCCGCAAAGGCCTGGATCACCGCTTGCTCCGGACTGAAAAAGTCGGTGATGCCTTTCATATCCAG
>SKGJ01000344.1 GCA_007117525.1 Alkalimonas sp. | reverse complement strand
GATATGTGGCAAGAAGCCTTGTTCGTCGAATTAACGCGCCACAGTACCACAGGCACCACGGTGGCCACCTTCACCGCTGCCGGTATCGTCAAACGGGGTTTGCTTGCCGCGGGCTTTGAGGTGCAAAAAGTGAAAGGATTTGGTCGCAAGCGTGACATGTTGACCGCCCGCTTTGATGGTCAAGCTTCAGCGACTCAAGCACAAGCGACCCAAGCTAAAGATACGGCCGCTGCCGCTGAATTCAGCATTGTCGGTGGTGGCATCGCCGCCATTTGTTTAACTCTGGCTTTGCTACAAAAAGGAGCCCGGGTGCAGCTCTTTTGTGCCGATGAGCAATTGGGATTAGGGGCGTCCAAAAATCGCCAGGGCGCCCTTTATCCAAATCTGCATGCAGAAATGACGCTGCCCAGCCTGATTCAGGCCAGCTGTTTTGGCTTCTCACGCGCCTTTTTTACCCGCTGGCAGTCTTGCTTGGACTTTCCGCTGGATTGGTGTGGCGTGCTGCACCAGGCCTGCACTTCGCAGCTGCAAAGCCGGCTGCAGAAACTGGCGCAGCACTGGCCCGAAAACTTGGTGCAACCGCTTGATGCCGACAGCGCCAGTCGCTGTGCCGGGCTATCGCTGCCGTTTGATGCTATCTGGTACCCCAATGCTGGCTGGCTTAGCCCACAGAAGTTTTGCCAGACGGCAGCAGCCTGGTTGACGGAGCAACCAGGCTGTCGTATTTATTACCACTGGCCGGTCGAGCGGCTGGAAAAAAGCGCAACTGGTTGGCTACTGCACAGCAGCAAGCATCCGACACAGCAGGTCGACCAACTGATTATCGCTGCAGGCGCGCAAAGCAATGCCTTGCTGCCGGAGGCGCCCTTACCACTGCGGGGGATCCGCGGCCAGGTCAGTTATGTTGAGTCTGCATCACTGAGTGCTCTTAAAACCGTGCTGTGTCATAAAGGCTACATTACACCAGCCTGGCAAGGGTTGCAGGCCCTTGGGGCGACGTTTGACCGAAGCCGCAGCACCGATGAATGGCTAGCGGCTGATGATGCCGCCAATCTGGAGCTGGCCCAGCAGAGTTTAGAGCAACCTGGTTGGCTCCAAGGGCTATCGGTAGTGGAGTCCAGAGCTGGCGTCCGGGCCACAGTACCAGACCATTTACCACTGTCAGGCCAATGGCACAAGGCCGGCCAAAAGCTGCAGGTACTGACTGGGCTTGGCGCGCGAGGACTGCTGTTTGCGCCACTGTTGGCCGAGGCCATGGCCGCAGATTTGCTGAAAGAGCCCAGCCCTTTGCCCAAAAACTGGCAGCAGGCCTTGCATGCCAGCCGTTATCAGAGCTAAGGTGATACAACAGCTGCACTTTTTTAACTGCAGCATCGCTCAGGAGAATTGCCAATGACGAATACTGTGCGCCTGATCCTGGCCGAGGATGACGATTTTTTACGCCAGCTGCTGCAGCTGCAATGTGAGTCGCTCGGCGCTGAGGTGATTGCCGTCGCCAATGGCGAGGACGCGGTTCGCCTGGCACTAAGCTATGACTACGATGTGCTGCTGATGGACATTCAAATGCCAGTCTGCGATGGTATTCAGGCCATGACGATGCTGCGTCAGCTCGGTTACGAGCGCCCCATTTACGCCATGTCTGCCGACAAGGTAGACACCACAGGCTTTACTGCTGTGCTGACAAAACCGCTGCAAGAGACAGATTTACGAGCTTTGTTGCAACAACATCAACCCAAAGCACCAACCGAGCTGGTGGTTGCGCCGGAGCTGCGGCAGCAGTTTATAAACAGTCTGACCGACCTGCATCAGCAGATGCAGGCCAGCTTTGAGCAGCAAAACTGGCAGGAGCTGCAACGACTCAGTCATAAGTTAAAAGGCTCAGCCGGCAGTTTTGGCTACCCTGCCATCAGCGAGCAGGCCGATCAACTGCAAGCAGAACTCCAGCATCGTGCCTCCGCCACAGCGATAGAAGCGCGACTCAGACAACTCTTTGCCTTGCTGTCGGAGGTGAACGATGGCTGAGCAGAAAGTTCTTTTGGTGGATGATGTCGACTATACCAGGCAGCTGCTGCGCAATAACATCATGGCGATATGCCAGAGTGGTAAGGTGAAATACAAAAGCTTTACCTTTTTCAACGCCAGCAAGGCCTCGGCAGCCATGGACTTATTCAGCCTGCAATTGCCTGGCATCGTTTTTTTGGATATTGAGCTGCCAGATGCTTCCGGCCTGGAGTTGCTAAAGAAGTTTAAGGCCCTGAAGCCGGATTGCTTTGTGGTGATGGTCAGTGGCGTCAGCACCCTGGATAACGTCAAGCAGAGCATCGCCGATGGTGCCGCCAGCTTTATCGTCAAACCTTTTACCGGCGACAAGATTTTAGCCGCTTTGCGGTTGTACGAACGATACAAGGAAAGCTGATGCAGAAGAAACTGGCAGCTAATCAAGACTGGTGATAAGCTTAAAATGATTTGCCCGACTAGTGGCCACTGTACCCGCTTGATAAACATAGGAAAAATGCATGCGCACTTTCAAGTTACTGCTTAGCCTGAGCCTGCTGATTTTACCGGCATCCATCGCTTTTGCTACGGTCGATTTCAACCAGTGGCCAAAGCCAGCCGATGCCAGAGAGTTCGCTCGTTTGGATGACAAACTGCCGGCCGTGCTCAGTTACTTTAGTCGTGAAAGCCAACAGCAAATAAAGCAACTCTATCTGGAACAGTTGGGACAACCGCTGACCGAACGTAACCGCTATGGTCAACTTGAACTGCATTACCACAGCAGCGGCCAACACGGCGAACAAGTGCTTCGGATTATTATCTCAGAACAGCGTGACTGGCGTCAGGTCGACTTAATGGTGCAAGCACGCCACGACTAAGGCCGATTCATCTGCACCACCACCCGGCGGTTGGTTGCTCTGTCCTGCACCCGTTGGTTCGGCGCCACATTTCGGCGCTGGCCAAAGCCTTCAACTTCAATGCGCTCTTCCGGCAAACCTGCCTGTACAAAAAAGCGTTTTACTTTCTCAGCACGTCGCACCGAGAGCTCTTCATTCATCCAACGCCCGCCCCAGGTGTCGGTATGCCCCTGGATCTGCACCACTTCGATGGCATCGTCGTGCTTCAGGTATTCGGCAATGGCCGCTAAGCGCCGCCTGGATTCCCGGGTTAACTGATCGCCGCCCACTTCATAGCTCAGCACCGTAAAAGCAATGTCATCAAACTGATACGGCAGTAAATTGGCGATGCACTGATTAAACGCCTGATACACAGGTGGAAACTGCACCGGATTCAAACTGGCCACCACCTTGTTATCGGGCCGGTACCAGTCCGAAAAATAAAAAGTCGGCTGATAGCCCCGCTCCAGCTCATGCAACATGGCCCAGGCCGACTCTTTGGGCAAGTCGCCATCAAACTGTTTCAACAGGCGCATATTGGTAATAGCCCGCGGCTGCTCGCCCGGACGCCAGCGCGGTGGTAACGACAGCACTTCGGCCAAATCGTAAGCATCCGGCTGTTGCAGCATTTTTAACTCAAACCACAAATCGCTGGCCTTGCCTGCTTCACTTAAGAATACCGCTTCACCAAAGCCTGGGATAGGATGGCTGATTTCACAGCGCAGAGGGTTGTTGTGCTTTAAATGCCACTCCGACTGCTCCAGAGCGGCAGAATATTGCCGGATATAACTTTGCCCGGCAGACAACAGTGAGCTGCACAGCAGTAAAAACAGCATGAAGGGCCAAGACCGCATAAGGCAAAACCTCTGGAAACCAATCTGACTAAATTGCTAGCAAACACCATGCCGGGACGAGATCTGCCCGTCGTTTTTTGGCATACTAGGCCTTTCATCATAGCAGGCAACTTCATGACACAACCAACTTCTTTGCTGGCACAACGCTTTCGGGGTTACTACCCGGTGGTCATTGATATTGAAACAGCCGGTTTTAATGCCAGCACCGATGCCCTGCTGGAGATTGCCGCCACCTTGGTCACCATGGATGAGCAAGGACAGCTAAAGCCCCTACAAACCTTGCATTTTCATGTCGAGCCTTTTGTGGGTGCCAACATCGAAGCCAGTGCCCTGGCCTTTAATGGCATTGATCCGTATCAGCCATTGCGCGGCGCCGTGCCGGAACGTGAAGCCATCACCGAGATTTGCAAAGCCGTGCGCAAAGCACAAAAAGCAGCCGGCTGCCAACGCTCGGTTATCGTGGCGCACAACGCCGCTTTTGATCAAGGCTTCTTCAATGCAGCTTGCCAACGGATCAACTTAAAACGCAATCCCTTCCATCCGTTTGTTTCTTTTGATACCACCAGCCTCTCTGCCCTGGCGCTGGGGCAAACGGTGTTATCCAAAGCCTGCAAAGCAGCGGGCATTGAGTTCAACGACAAAGAAGCGCACAGCGCCCTGTACGATACCGAGCGCACTGCCGAGCTTTTTTGCTACATCGTCAATCGCTGGCAGCAATTAGGGGGCTGGCCCCTGACTGCTCCGATCACTGAAAACGAAACAACTTCAGCCTGAGCAAAGCGAAACAGCGGTTTCGTCCAGATTTTTTTTGTGTATGATAAAGCAGTTTTGTCCGACTAAGGTGGATCAGACTGCTCTGAACACACCTTGCAGGGGAACACGGCGCACGCTTACCCCATAAAAATTATAAGGAAACACTATGTCCACACCACAAGCCGCTCCTGCTGAAAAGCAGAGCTTGCTCAATCGCGCGCTCAATGCGATTGAAGTCGTTGGGAACAAACTGCCCGATCCGGCCATTTTATTTGCCCTGTTAATGGTCTTTGTCTGGGTAGCCTCCTGGTTGCTGTCCGGTGTTAGCTTCAACGAAGTCGATCCCAGAACCGGTGAGTCCATTCAAATCGCCAACTTGCTGGCAGGCAGCTCCTTAACCGAGTTTACCTCACGCATGGTCAATACCTTTGTGACCTTTGCCCCCCTGGGCATTGTGCTGGTGGCCATGCTGGGTTTAGGAGTCTCGGAGCACACCGGTTTTATCAACGCTGGTTTGCGCTCCATTTTGAGTGTCACCCCAAAAATGTTGCTGACACCGGTGTTAATTGCGGTTGGTGTCCTAAGCCATGTAGCAGTGGATGCCGGTTATGTGCTGGTTATTCCGTTGGGTGCGGTCATTTTTTACGCCGCGGGGCGTCACCCTCTGGCGGGTATTGCCGCCGCTTTTGCCGGGGTGTCCGGTGGCTTTTCAG